>JAHDBB010000007.1:0-5225 GCA_020630635.1 Chitinophagales bacterium | reverse complement strand
TACATTTCATCATTATCATAGGGTCCAAAAGAAAGTGATCCTGCTATTTGATTGGTTAAAGTATTGGTTCCATCACTTACCGTAAAAGTTCCATCTCCTGTAAGGGTAAGACTGACATTATAATTACTCTCATTATTACAAACTTCTTGGGCTGTCACCATCAAAGTACAATCGAAACAATCATTGGTTCCTGTTACTGTTTGGGTACATTGTGTATCAAATTCATTGGTAACCGTAATCGTATAATTTTCATTGTTATTGTAAGGACCAATCGTAAGCATTCCAGCCGTTTGTCCTGTCATTGGTGGATTGATTCCATCATCTACTGTAAAGGTTCCTGAACCTGTTATATTTAAGTCAACATTATAGGTTTCTAAGTCAATACAAACAGGTGTATCACCTACCAATAAATCACAATCATAACAATCTCGATTTCCTTCTACTGTTAAAACACAAGTACTATCTTGTTCACTAACAACCGTAAATTGATAAGGTGTGTTAGCTAAATAAGGACCAAAAATCTGTAAACCTGATGTTGCATTTACTTGATTAACAGAACCACTTCCATCTGTAATAGTAAAGGTTCCTGGTCCATCTAAATTTAAAACAACTTCATACGTTTCAAAGTCTATACAATTGGCTGCGGCACTCAAATCAACCTCATCACAATCAATCTCTGGAATACATTGGATATTTTCGGTTTCTACACAACCTGTTGCATCAATTACTTCCAAGAAAAAGGCACCATTTGTATTAGGAAAAACACCTGTCATATTACTTGCCAATAAAGTAGTACCAGCAGCATTATAAAGATTATAAGTATAAGGTCCTTGTCCACCTGTCACTACAATACCTTCATAACAAAGATTCTCCGTTTGAATTGAAATAGGATCTTGGTTGATTTCAAGGCTGATTGTCTCACTACAGGTTTCACTTGATTGGGAACCATCTTGATTAATATGAATATAAGAAATGGTTATCAAGTGCGTTCCTGTCACCAATCCAGAAGCATCCAAAGAACCATCTGATTGTAAATTACCTAATCCACCTTGCAAACTTGAAGTAACAGTATAACTAGTATAGTTGGGTTGTCCTCCTGATACTTGTAAATGAATTGTTCCATACTCACACATCACAGGATCATTGACAATTGAAAGGGTGTCATAAACTTGTGTTTCAAATGTAGCCATACATCCATTATCGTCAGTTACTTCTAGTTGATAAAGACCTGCTTCTAAATTTGTAAAACTATCATCTGTTGAATTGATAGTTCCTAAATCGCTTCCATTTTGAGATAAGGTAATCGTATACTCCGCAACACCTCCATTAATGCCATCAAAATTGATTGCTCTAAAAGTACAAGCTTCATCCGAAATCAATAAATCAATGTTGCCAATAACAGTTACTGTTTCGGTAACACTACAACTACCATAAGATAAAGTAATCGTATGATTTCCAGCAGAAAGTGAACTAGTAAAGGTTCCATCTGAATTGGCATTACCCAAGTTACCATCTATATTAGAAGAAATTTGATAATCACTTAAATCATAATTAGGATGATCAGGCTGTCCGCCACTTATAGTTAAATCAATTTGTCCATAATCACATAAAGCTGTATTGATATTGACCTCTATTTCATTATAAACTTCTACGATGGTACTAACTGTACAACCATCTTCATCTTGTACAATGATTTCGTAGGTTCCTTCAGAAAGTCCTGTGAAGCTTTGATTAATCGTATTCCCATTGGTCATAAATTGATCCAATGTAACACCTCCTTGCTGTAAAATGATTTCATACCCTGCACTTCCAAAAATAGAAGGATCAATCCCTCCTGATATACTAGCAAATGAAATAGTATTAGGATTATCAGCACAAGGATCATTATTTACAACCAACTCAATTGGGTTGGCAATAAAAATGTCGATACTCTCTTCACACAAAACTCCGGAATTACTTCCGTCTGCATTAATGTGTTCATATTGAACTGTAATCTGATGAGAACCAAAACTCAATCCATCTGTAGTAAAAGTTCCATCTAAACCCACATTTCCTAAATTAGTGCTACCATCTAAAATAACTTCATAAGCACTCAACAAATAATTAGGATGATTGGGCTGTCCTCCACTTACAGTAATATTTAAATTTCCATATTCACAGGCATCAAAATTACTCATCACTTGGATTGGATCATAAACTTCTACAAGGGTAGTATCTCCACAATTATTAGCATCCAAAACAACTACTTGATAATTGCCTCCACTTAATCCACTAAAAGAATCACCAATAGTATTTCCACTACTAGTAAACTGGTCTAAAGTGCTACCATTTTGATTTAAAATAAATTGATAATCACCTCCTCCATTAGAAGGATCAAAGCCGCCTGTTATATTTCCATCAAAAGTAATCTCTCCATAAACACAAGGATCATCACTAATGGTGTAATCCAATGAAGCAAATATCTCTACATCTATACCAGGAGTTACACAACCTTCTGAATCTTCTGCATAAACTGTATAAATACCAGCCGTTCCATAAGGAATAATCGCATCTGAAACATTGGCTGTTTGTGTTCCTACCATTTGTGCTAAAGAACCCGCACCTCCTGCCGAGAAAGAAGTTCCTTGTGGATACAAATAGAAGGTCCAATTGGGCGTACCACCTGTCACACTAATGGTTGGCGTTTGATCAAAAGCACAATCTTCTTCATTTGCCGAAATCGTAATTTGTCCTGGTTGTCCAATATTAAAGGCTTTAAAACTGGTACAACCAAAAGCATCTGTTACTGTCAATAATAAAAGGTAATCAACAGCATTAGGATTCACAGGAAAAGTCAAAGTCGGATTAGCAGCATTAACATCACTAAAGGTTACATTGTCAGGAATGGCTTCCCAAGAATAAGTAACAATACTATTTGGAATTGTTCCAGTAGAACCATCCGTACAAGTATATTCAATTGGATTCGCTACCGAGACACTTGCATCAACCTCCAATACATTCGTAGTTCCACAATCGTTAGAAGCAAAGTCTATATTCAATGCATTATCGGTATTCACTACATAAAAACAAACAGAATTGGTACATCCATCATCCGTATTAATCGCAGAGATTTGATACAATCCATTATCTAAATCACTAACAGAAGCCGTCAAAGTATTGGCTAAAGTAGTTGGTGGACCAAATGAAGTTCCATTCCAAGTTTGAATGGTTATTTCATAATTGCCTGTTTCATTTATCGTAACATTGATGTCTGTAGAACTTCCAAAATCATCAAAAACAAATACCTCACAGTTATTGCTACAAACAGCTCCCAAGTCATTAGCACAAGCATCGGGTGCATTTACTGTCAAATCTGGTGGAGTACAAACGGCAAATATGGTTGGATCATCTTCTTTTAAATCATCTGGATTCGTATTGGGATCATCTGATAAAACAGGAGTTGTATAAACATCTGTATTCACTACACTCGCTTGGTTACTAATCGTCAAGGGATCTGTAAAAGGATTAATAGTCGCATCAAAAGTAACCGTTACACTTCCTCCTACTGGAATTGATGGAACAGTTGCCGTAACAGTGCCTCCATTAAAACTTCCTGCTGAACTTCCATCAACGGTTATTGAACTATTTACATAAGTCAACTCACTTGGAACAACATCTGATACCGTCAAATTAGTTAAAGGTGTATTGCCTGTATTGTTAATGGTGATGATATAAGTAATGGCTTCACCTGCTTCATAAAATCCTCCATTAGCTGGTGCTGCTACTTGCTTTAGTACATCAAACATTGGCAAGTCTAGCTCATCTGAATCCTCCAATTCTGTCAAAGGTAAACCTGAACCATTCGGTCCTGTTGAAGCATTCAAAGTAGCGGTATTATTAACCATCGCCAAACAGTTGTGTAATTCTGGCAAAATACCTGCTGCAAAGGTAAAGGTTACGGTTTCATTGGGTTCAACAGAATTGGTAGGTTCCGATGAAGAAGGGTCTGACGTAATCGTGACCGTTCCATTATTTTCGTTAAATAAAAAGCCTGTTGGAATCGTAACCGCATTCACATTATTTACATCAAAAATACTAGGATCTAAAATATCTTCTAATACAATATCATACGCTCCTGCATTCACAGCTCCTGTATTCGTCACTTCCAATTGAATAATCAACTGGTCATCTTGCACCTCAACTAAGGTCTTCGTAACCTCTAATTCTGGTTCTACAATCTGAACAGTTGCGGTATCACCAATACTTCCATACAACCAGTTCCAACTTGCATTATTTTCTAAGGTAGTTCCTGCCACATTAGATGCAATATTTTCAACTAAAACAGTATAAGTAATCGTAACAGTTTCATCTGTTCCATTATTGATGTTGGTATTGTTGCTTATATTGCCTAAATCAAGCGTAACGGTATTACCTGTAACAACTTCATCACCAGAAGTAGGAAAAGCTCCCAAAGAAGTCGTTACTCCTGCACTTGCTGTTACATTATCTAAACTCACAAAAGAAAGTCCAGGAGGCAAAATATCTTCCAAAATGGCATTACTTGATTGTCCTTCTGGAATGGTAATGGTTACTTCATAAGTTACCTCCTCTCCTACTGTTACATCTGTTCCTGTTGTTGCTGTTAAACTCGTTGAAATAACCTCTTTTTCAATACTAGGATTCACCGTCGTCACACTCGCCTCATTACTCACAGCATTTCCATCAGTTCCCCAATTAACTTGTGCTGTATTGATAACTTCTTGATTGGGTTCTACATTCGGTCCTAATTCACATTCCAAAATAATTTCGACAATATTCGTATTATTAGGTGCACCAGAAGGGGGAATTACACCATTTAAACTAATGCCTGTTGATAAATCACCTGAATAATTTAAAGGAAATCCTGCGCCTGATTCGACTGAAACAATGGTACAATTACCCAAACCTGAACCTGGTATTTCTGAAATTACCACATCTGTCGCATTCGCATTTCCTTCGTTTTCTATAATTAATTGATAAGTTCCTATATCTCCTGCATCTCCCATAAAAGGCAATACATCTTTGATAATCGTCAAGTTAGGAGAACCCAATGTAAAGACTTCTGTTGTTGATTGTTGGAAAGTAAAACCTGATGAACTTTGGTTAGAAGCAAACAATACATTGGTTTGATTACCTACTGCTTCTACATCATCTAAAATTGTCAAATTGACTAAAACGGCAAGAGTTTGTGGTTCATTAGAATTACT
>JAHDBB010000379.1 GCA_020630635.1 Chitinophagales bacterium | reverse complement strand
TAATTTCTTATTTTTAGGAGCGAAAGTTTGGATGCTTCGTCGTCCTAGAAAGTCCCGCTATCCGTTCTCATCACCCTTGTAGAGCAAATTCGTGAATTTGCTCTACAAGGGCGATACCACTACTATCGGGGCTAGTTCGTTCCTGTCTCAACCCATAGTAACTGAACTGTTCTATTGGATTGCATCACTTGTCACCAAATTATCAAATAATGCCTTTAACCATTTATAAATCCTCTGCTGGGTCTGGAAAGACTTTTACCCTCGTCAAAGAATTTCTAAAAATCGTCTTGAAAGATCCCAACGAATACAAACATGTCCTCGCCATCACTTTTACCAACAAAGCGACGGAAGAAATGAAAACCCGTATTGTTGATGAGTTAAATGTCTTGGCACATGGAACCAACAGCGATATGAGACAAAGCATTGAAGCCGATTTTCAAGAAAACAACCTAGAAGTCAATATCGCCGAAAACGCCAAGATGGTTCTCAATCGGATTTTACACAACTACGCCCGTTTTGAAGTTAGTACGATTGATAGTTTCTTTTCCCAAGTCATCCGTTCTTTTGCCAGAGAACTCAACCTGCCCTTACAATACAGCATTGACATGGACAGCGACAAAGCCCTAGACCATGCCATCGAACAATTGTACAACAGCCTCCACCACAAAGAAGAAGTAACCGATTGGCTCAATCATTTTACCAAACAAAATATCAAAAACAACAAAGGTTGGAATATTGATCGTTCCATACAAGATATGGGCAAGCAATTATTTAAGGAAAATTTTCATGCGTTCAAAAAAGACAGTCTTTCCTTAGAAGAACTCAAAGGCTACACCACTTCGTTTCAACAAGAAAAAGTCGCTTTTGAAGATCAAATGCTGGAATATGTAGAACAAGTCCAAGCCATTTTGAAAAAAGCTGCTCTTGTACCCAAAGACTTCAAACGAGGAGCTTATTCCTACTTCAAAAACATGGAAGAAAATCAAAAATATGAGCCACCTAAAACGTTTCTTGATATTGTAACAGGTGAAACAACTTGGTATGCCAAAAACTCTTCCAAGATACAACACTTTGAAGATGCCATCGAATTGGGTTTAAATGAAATAGCTCAAAAGATTTTTGGCTTCTATGAAAACAATCATCAACGCTATTATTCCAACAAGTCCGTATTAGAAACGATTTACTCCTACGGCATTTTAAATGCTTTAAATCAAGAACTCAAAGTCTATAGAGACGAACAAAATCTTTTACTAATTTCAGATACCAATGCCTTAATCAAAGAAGCCATCGCCCAACAAGATGCACCCTTGATTTTAGAAAAAGTTGGCAGTTGGTACAAGCATATTTTGATTGACGAATTTCAAGATACTTCTAATTTCCAATGGCACAATCTCCTGCCTTTGCTTATCAATTCTTTATCGGATGACCACCAAGTTTTAATCGTGGGAGATGTCAAGCAATCCATTTACCGTTGGCGAGGTGGAAATATGAAGTTGCTATTAGAACAAGTCCAAAAGGATTTGGGTCAATACCCTGCCAAAGTGGAAGTCTTGGGCAACAACTTTAGAAGTAAAGCCAATATTGTCAATTTCAACAATGCCTTTTTTGAAAATGCTGTAAGAGGTCTAGCAACTGCAAAGGAGGAAGTACCCAATGCTCATTTTTTAGAAGCAGCTTACGAAGCGCACCAACAAGTTCCCCAAAAGGAAGATGGCGGTTATATTGATATTCAATTTTTGGAGAAAGCCGATAAAAAAAATCCTCCCGAAATTCCCCCTCATGAAGAAGCGGTTATCCACCTCATTCAACAAGCCTTAAAAGATGGTTATGCTTATGAAGATATTTTTGTGTTGGTCAATCGCAATGAAGAGTCTGTTTTATTAGCCAAAGTGTTAGCCAATACCCAGATTCCTTTTATCACCAGCCAGTCTTTGTTGTTAAAAAATGCGCCTGTCATTCAGCTACTTATCAGTTTTTTACAATATTTCAACAACAGCTTTGATCCATTGATTCGCACCAAATTATTGTATAAGTATTGTCGATTCAAAGGTATAGAAATAAAGGACTTAGACGAGATTTTCACCGACTATCAAAATATGCCTCAATTAGAGGAAAAGGAGAAAAAACAAGAAACCAATCCCGAAGATATTTTTGAAGGCTTACCTGAAAACTTTGATTATCTTACATCCGAAGAAGTCGAGGTCATAGAAGAACAAACACAGCTTTTGTTTGATAAAATAATGCCTGCTCCCTTGACTAAAAATCTACATGAAATTTGTCGAAAACCTTTGGTAGAAATCGTTGAAGAATTGATTGTTATTTTAGAGTTGAATAATGGAATTAATAACTATATTCAACGTTTTCAAGATATTGGCTTAGAGGTTTTAACCAAAGGCATTTCCAATGTTTCCGATTTTTTAGAGTATTGGGATGAAAAGAAAAAAGCCTTGTCTATTTTATCCTCCAAAGGTACAAACGCTATTAGAATTATGACGATTCACAAAGCCAAAGGATTGGAAGCACCCATCGTCATTTTACCATTTGCTACCTATAAATTCTACAACACCATTCCCAATATTATTTGGGTCAATGTCCAGCATTTAGAACGATACCAAGACTTCAAAATACTGCCTTTAAAATATAAATCAGACTTAGAACATACCGACTTTCAAGAAGCCTATGAACAAGAAAAAAGTGAGATTGTTTTAGATACTTTAAACAAGGCTTATGTTGCATTTACTCGTCCAAAGGAGCGTTTATATGTGGTATGCGATATGCCCAAGAAAAAAGATCCAAATGTTAAGACCTTACACAATCTCCTTTACCTTATTTTAAACCAACCCAATTTCCCTTTTCATACCTATTTTTCCAAAGAAGATATGCGTTTCACTTATGGAGAACCTACTCCAAAAGTCATCAAAAAAGAGGAACAACAAGCAGAGGAAAAAGCCTTGATTCAAGAAAATATTTTAGAGACTTATTTTAGCGAATCCTACAAAGGCAAACTCAACATTCGGGCAGAAAATGCCAACTACTTTGAAATCTTAGATGACGTTAAATCTCAAAATATTTCGGCTGGTATCAAAGCCCACACCGTTTTAGAAAAGTGGGATCACAAATCAGATTTACAACAAGTAGTGGAGCAACTCATTTTAGACAGAGTGTTACAAGAAATGGACAAAGAACCCATTTTGGAAAAGATACACAATCTTTTAAGAAGGGAAAAATTCCAAAATTGGTTTGAGAAAAAATGGGATGTTAGAGAACGAGAGCGTGCCATTTTACACAAGGGACAATATTACCGTCCTGACTGTGTGATGTACAATGACGAAGCAACCATTATCGTAGATTACAAAAAGGAAAAAAGAAATCCTTCACATCAAAAACAAATTATGGTGTATGCTAAAATCCTTCATCAAATGGGTTCTGAAAATATTCGAGCCTATTTGGTTTATGTCGAAACCGCTGTTATTGATGTCCATTATTACAAACCCAATAAGATTTTAAAAGACAGTTGATTTTCAATAAATAAGTAGCTGGCGACTGGTGATTTTTTAGAAAAGGGACGATGGGACGTTCTCTTCATTTCCTATGTTTTTAGGGACGGAAGGGACGTTTCTGTTCAATATCTGAAAGCCTACTAATCTCGAATAATCCTATAATTATATTTTTCTTTTGATTTAGGAGCGAAAGGTTTTTACTTCGTCGCTACAGAAAGTCCCGCTATCCGTTCCTATGAATGCAGCCAACGTTTTATTAAGCCCATACACTTGCATTCATACCACTACTATCGGGGCTAATTTATTGAGGACACAACTTCTTAGCACCAGAAAAATTATTAACAACAAAACACTAAATTCATGGAAGAAAAAGAAGAAAAAAAAGAATACAAAGCTGGTGGATTTTATCAAAAAAATGATGAAGCCCCAAAAGAATTTGAAATCACTTATGAGAATTCACCAGAAAAGCAAGAAAATACTTATAAGCTGATGGAACTCCTTGCCAGTCCCAGTCCTTGGCGCATTCTTTTTGAAGGAGGAAAATTAGGCGTAAAAGCCATCAAACATTTTTTTCTAATTGTTTTTCTTTTCCTATTCACCAACACCATTTTATTCTTTTATGCGCTTACTCGTTGGTTTATGACAGGGCTAGAGATCAATAAACCAAATCTTCTAGCCATACTGTTTACCTTTCTTTTGGGTTTGGCAGCAACACTTTATGCAGCTCACCAAGCCTATGGTTATGTATTGATTGATACCATCAGAGTCATCTATGAAAATCTGGCATCCTTGTTCCAAAAAATATGCGAAATCATCATAGATAAAGCAGAAGCCATCTTCAAAGGAAAAAAACAAGTAAGTGATAAGGCTTTAGCCAATGCCTTAGACTTTGGAAAAATGATTAACGAAAAATTCCAGAAAGTCCCTCGTTTTATTCGTAGAGGTGTCATTTTTATAATGGACAAAATACCTGTCGTTGGCATGTTGATGGAACTCAAAGACGACTTAGAGGCAGGCAATAAAGAAGATGCCAGTTTCAAACTCTACATGAGCATAGACGATTTTATCCAAGAAAACATTTTTGGCAATAATACAGTCAGTTGGATTTGGTGGTTACTTCCTTTAAATATTATTGTTATCGGCATCTTGATTAGATCACAAATAGGCTAGTTGTAAAGACTAAAAACCTGATCTTTAGAATCCGTAATTTTTAAGATTCCTTCAAAGGTATAGTCAATGAGCATTCGTTTGGCATTGCGTTCTGAAATACGTTGCCAAGTAGCAAATTCTTGGGGATTAATAGAAGTTTTTTCTTTGAGATAAGAGATGAGTTCTCGTTTGGTACGCTGATAATCATTGGTACGAAAAGTGACATTGAGTTCTCCATTTTTGAGCATCTTTTCTATAAAATTGGGTGGGACAATACACTCATCTCCAATACGAATATAGAGTTGTTGGTTGGTCTTTTTTTTATTGAAAGCGTAGTGGGGTTTTTGGCGGCTTTCTCGGACTTCTGCTATCAAAACATACTTACCTTGATGCTCAATTTTTTGGTATTGCAAATCCACTTGAGGGCTACAAAATTGATTGGCAGCTTTTTCTAACTCGTATTTTTCTCCTTCGACATCTACGCCTACTAAAAAGCCTTTGTCTTCCACTCCAATGACAATTTTTCCACCTCGACTATTGGCAAAAGCGACCATGCTTTTAGCGATTTTTGCCTGTGAAGTAATCGTCGTTTTAAAGTCTAATTGTGGTCCTTCTCCTTCTCGAATCCATCTCTTTAAGGTATGAATATTGCTCATTTTTTTATTTTTTATAGGGGCGTTCTCGGCTCTTTGCATACTTTTGGGACGAGGGGACGTTTTAAAAATGGGACGAGGGGACGTTTTCGGTTCAGTTCGTGGTTTGGGGACGGTGGGACGTTTTTGTCAAAGATCAAGTAAGTCATTTGATTAAAAAGTCAATGTCCCTTCGCACCACATCGTCCCATTACGTCACATCTTCTGGCACTAAGAAGTACTTTCTTCAACCATTTAGACCCGATAGTAGCGGTATAAATGCAATGCGGTGGCTACCTAAAACGTTGGCACATTTATAAGAGCGAATAGCGGGGAGACTCATTACGATGAAAGAGTAATAACCGTTCTCTCCAAAAAAGAAAAGAACACCTTACTTTATTCTTTAAAATGAAGTCAAAAACTGAAACGTCCCTTCGTCACGTCGTCCCTTTCGTCACAAAAATAATCATTTGTCGCTATCATCCTAAAACAAATCATTAAAACATACTTTTGCGTCCTATCTTGCTACAAATCGGACATTTATTCGGATCATGTCCCCTCGCAGGACAATGTTCTCGCCCAAAGAAAATGATCTGTAAATGCAACTTATTCCAAAGCTCTTTAGGGAATAAACGCTTTAAATCCTTTTCAGTTTGCACCACATTTTTGCCAGTACTCAACGTCCAACGCTCCGCCAATCGGTGAATATGTGTATCAACGGGAAAGGCTGGATGCCCAAAACCTTGCGACATCACAACACTCGCTGTCTTGTGTCCCACACCTGGCAAAGCCTCCAGTTCTTCAAACGTATTCGGAACGACTCCATTGTGTTTTTCCAACAAGATTTTTGAGAGATTGTAAATGTTCTTGGACTTGGTCGGCGACAAACCACAGGGACGAATAATATCTTTGATTTCATCCACTTCTAACTCAATCATCTCGGTAGGAGTCGCTGCCTTTTCAAACAGTAATGGCGTAATTTTATTGACTCTTGCATCCGTACATTGGGCGGATAATAAAACGGCAATCAACAAGGTATAATGGTCGTCATGTTTGAGGGGAATGGGTGTTTTGGGATACAATTCTTCCAGTTTTTCTTGGACAAACTGCGCTTTTTGTTGTTTGGTCATTTTGGGAG
>JAHDBB010000378.1 GCA_020630635.1 Chitinophagales bacterium | reverse complement strand
AGAACGGATAGCGGGACTTTCCATCACAACGAAGCAACAAACCCTTCGCTCCTAACAATAAAAAATCACGAAATGAACCAAAAAGTCACCAGTCACAATCACTTGTCACTATACTAAAAAATGTCCAACAAAAAATGGCATATCATCCTTATGATTCTAAGTTGTACCTTGTTGATTTATTGTAATACGAATCAACCAACAAGCAACAAAGAATATACCTACGATAATTGGCATCCTTCGACCCAATATGTAGGGATGGAAACGTGTGCTTCTTGTCATCAGGAAATTTATGAGACCTTTATCAAGACAGGAATGGGGGAGTCGTGGCATTTTGCAACAAAGCAAAAAAGTGCTGCGACCTTTGACCAACACACCATCGTTTATGACTCTTTGAACAATTTTTATTATCAACCTTATTGGCGAAATGATTCGCTGATTATCAAAGAATTTCGGATAGCGAATAATGATACGGTTCATCTAAAAGAAGAACATGTCAAATATATTGTGGGAAGTGGACAACATACCAACTCCCATATTTACGACAATAATGGTTATTTAAGTCAAGCACCGATTACGTTTTATACCCAAAAAGGCATGTGGGGATTGGCTCCAGGTTTTGATAGCAAATTGGCAAATCGCCTTAATCGAATCGTTGGAAAAGAATGTATCACTTGCCACAATAGCCTCCCGAAATTTGTGAAAGGTTCTGAAAATAAATATTTGGATGTTCCATTGGGAATTAGTTGTGAACGTTGTCATGGACCAGGAGAAGCCCACGTCAAGAAAAAACTGGCGGGTGAAAAAGTGGATACTTCCAAGTATATTGATTACTCTATTGTCAATCCAGGAAGGTTGTCCAAAGATTTGCAAATGAGCGTTTGTCAACGATGCCATGCACAAGGTGTTTCGGTTTTGAAAGAAGGAAAAGACTATGAAGACTTTCAACCAGGTAAGCATTTATCGGAAGTGATGGAAGTATTTTTGCCCAAGTATAATGGCTATCAAACGAAGTTTATTATGGCATCTCATGCGGATCGAACAGCGATGAGTGCTTGTTATCAAAAATCGGATATGACCTGTATTTCTTGTCACAATCCTCATGTCAGTGTCAAGTTTACGCCAAGAGAAAAATTCAATAGCGCATGTATTAACTGTCATAAAGCTACCGACCAAAATCAACTTTTGTGTAGTCTTCCAGAACCCAAAAGAATGGAAAAATCGAATGATTGTTCGGGTTGTCATATGCCTGTCTCCGAAAGCATTGATATTCCGAATGTCACGATTCATGACCATTATATCCGAAAACCGATTCCAGAATCAGCCAAGAAAGAAATAGAAAATTTTATCGGATTGAAAAATATCACGAATCCAACTTCTAAAGATCCATTGACCTTGGGCAAAGCCTATCTGAAATATTTTGAAGGTTTTCAATCAGAAAATAAAATGCTGGATTCAGCCGCTTTTCATCTTTCCAAAGTTATCAACTTTTTTGACAAAGCCGAGCCATTAATTCATCTTCACTATTTACAAAATGATTTTGAGGAAGTCATTAATGTCAGCAAAAAAATCAATATCAATAAGATCAAAGAGGCGTGGAATTTGTATCGTATTGGCGAGGCGTTTTATCAAAAAAATGAGGTAGAGAATGCAGAAATCTATTTCAAAAAAGCCTTGTCTTTAAAACCTTTGAACCTTGACTTTAAAAATAAATTGGCTAGCGTTTATATGAAGAAAAACCAGATTGAGGCGGCTGGAAAACTCTTTGAAGAAATCATCCAAGAAGACAATCATCATATCGCTGCACTCAATAACTTAGGTTTTGTTTCCTTAAATTTGGGCGATATTAGCAAAGCAGAAAAATTGTACAATCAAGCACTCGCCATCAATCCAGACTATTTGCCTGCTCTTTTGAATAAGGTCGGTTTGACCTTGATTAATAAACAGAATTTTGAGGCGAAAAAGTTGTTGAGACGCATTCTTAAAATTGATCCTGAAAATGAAAAGGCTTTGATCTTGCAGCAGCAATTGTTTTGATTTGTGCTATTCAATTTATTTTTTAATCCTCTATAAAATCACCTGAAAACCAACCTCCATTTTGGGTAAGTGAAATCAATGCTTTGGGCAAAGTCTTTAGATCCTGTTTTTGAAAAAGATGCACTTTTAAAAAGTATTCATTGGTTTCCTCCTCAAAATGATTTCGAGTAAGACAAGCCAATCTATTTTCATCCTCAAATATATCAATGTCGTCGAATCGTGTATAGTGTTGGAAACTTTTTTGTAAAATGGATAATACAGCGTTATTTCGTGTGACTTGCCTACCGAAGCTACTGTGTCTTGACAAATAGGTGAAAAGATGGTCTAATACAAAGCTGGTAAGTGTCGGAGCGATTTGGCAATAGTGGTCGAATTTTTTATTAGTCGGATCGTCATAATCTAAAAGGTAGCCTTGAATGGGTGGATCGTCCTTGTCTAAGTCATCATATTTGACAGCCCAATAAAAATCTTGTTCTCCTTGAATCATCAATGAAAGGGCTTTATGTTCTTCCAACTTTTTTACCTCATAGTCATCTCGAAAACACAAACCATATCCATCGCCTTTCATTCCATTTTCATAAACATATTCTAGGTTCATTAATTGGTAAGAGAGTAGAATATATTGTCTAAATGCAATAGGCAAGGTTAAACCTGTCTTTTTTTCGATGTATTGTATCTCTTTTGTAACGTCTTGATTGGGGAGTTGTATTTCGTACCAAGACTCTATAAAATGTCGGATGAGGTCAAAACGTTTTTGAGGATTGTATGGAATATCTTTGGGGAAAATGGGAGAAGGGTAAGGCATAATGATTGAATTGGAAATGAGTCGAAGCTAGCTTGGCTAAACGTGTCAGATTTTCAAAACCTGACACGTTTGGCTAGGCTATAATTTTTATCCTGCACTCAATTTATAGCGAATCTCTCGAATTTCTTCTAGCTGCTTGAGTATTTCTACATCGCTACTCAAGGTATATTTTTGAGAAAAAAGCTCAATCGTATGTTGTCGATCTTGAATGATAAAACGCACATTGAGTTTGCCTGGATTTTCTGCAAAAAGTTTGACTAAGCGATTGGTTAGATCAGAGTTAATATCATTGGCAGCGACATTGATGATGACATTTCTTGCCTTGCCACTTAGTTCTGATAAAAGCTGTGCATCTCGTAATTTAAATTCATACTGATCGCTGTTCCAACGGGCTTTGAAAATACCCGAAATATACAACAACTCACCTGGAGCCAAATGATTTTTGAAGTTGAGATAATCGTCTTTGAACAGCATAAATTGCATGGTGCTTGTAAGGTCTTCAATCGTAAAAGTACCAAAGCGATTGCCATTTTTAGCGATGCGTTCATTGGCACTCGTAACAATAGCTGCAAAACGAATTTCTTTGTCTTTGCTATTGATGGCTTGTTCAATTGTTGAATTACAAAAACATTCCATTGCAACCTTGTAGTCACTTAATGGATGACCCGATAAATAAATCCCTGTTACCTCTCTTTCTTTACTCAATTTTTCGGTTAACGTCCATTCAGCAACTTGGGGTAGGGTGGGAATAGGAATATCTTCTACACCAGCCGAAGCAAATAAGGACGCTTGTGCGCTCGCTGCTTCTTTTTGCATAGATTGACCATACTTGATGGCTTTTTCGATACCTGTGGCTTGTGTGGTGGGATCAGGGGTGAGATATTGCGCTCGGTGATTTTCTTCAAAACTATCAAAAGCTCCTGCCATACACATATTTTCCAAGCATTTGCGATTGACCGTTCTTAGGTTGACTCGTTCTGTAAGATTGAAAATACTTTCATAATGACCATTTTCTTTTCGTTCTGCAATGAGCGACTCAACGGCTGCTGCTCCAACGCCTTTGACTGCATTTAGACCAAAGCGAATTTCACCTTTTTCATTTACGGTAAACTTGGCTTTACTTTCATTGATGTCTGGAACCAAAGCCGTTAAACCCATTCGGTTGCATTCATTCAAGAAGAAGTTGACCTGTTTGATGTCGTTCATATTGTGGGTCAAAACGGCTGCCATGTACTCGGCAGGGTAGTGGGCTTTGAGGTAGGCAGTCTGGAAGGCTAAAACGGAGTAAGCTGCCGAGTGTGAACGGTTGAAACCATAGGAGGCGAACTTTTCCATAATGTCGAAAATCTCCATAGATTTTTTTTCGGGAACGCCTTTTTCTGCCGCACCTTCTTTGAAGATTTCTCGATGTTTCTCCATTTCTTTGAGCTTCTTTTTACCCATTGCCCGTCTTAATAAATCTGCTTGTCCCAAAGAATAGCCCGCCATAATTTGAGCGGTTTGCATAATTTGCTCTTGATAAACCATAATCCCATTACTGGGTTTGAGCAAGTCTTCTAACCATTCGTGGGGATATTGGATGACCTGTCGTCCATGTTTTCGATCAATAAAATCGGGAATGTAGTCCATTGGTCCAGGACGATAAAGGGCATTCATGGCGATTAAGTCCTCAATATTGGTGGGTTTGAGTTCCTTCATGTACATCTGCATCCCTTCGGATTCAAACTGGAATACACCAACCGTTTCACCTCTTTGGAAAAGCTCATAGGTTTTTTCATCGTCCAAAGGCAATTCATCGGGGTCTATCTTTTCTCCGCCATGTCTTTCGTGAACGTTTTCGATGGCATCTTTGATAATACTCAAAGTTTTGAGACCCAAGAAATCCATCTTCAACATCCCTGCATCCTCCACCACTCTTCCATCAAATTGTGTAACCCATAAGTCAGAATCTTTGGCTGTACATACAGGAACACAGTCCAATAAATCATTGGGGGCAATGATAACTCCTGCTGCATGGATACCTCTGTGTCGAACGGACCCTTCTAAGGTTTGCGCCATATTTAAAGTACGAGCTTCTAAACCTTGTGCGTTCATTAAATCCACCAATTCTGGGACTTCTTTGACCGAACTTTTCAACTTAACTTTCGGACCTTCTGGAATCAGTTTGGCGATTTTATCGGTATCTTGTAAAGGCAATTTAAGGACTCGTCCGACATCCCTAATAGAACTTCTTGCCGCCATCGTTCCATACGTAATGATTTGGGCGACTTGGTTTTTACCATATTTTTCGATGCAATAATCAATGACTCTTTGGCGACCTTCATCATCGAAGTCAATATCAATATCGGGCATACTGACTCTTTCGGGATTGAGGAAACGCTCAAAGAGTAGGTTATAGCGAATGGGGTCGATGTTGGTGATGCCTGTACAGAAGGCAACGGCTGAACCTGCGGCTGAACCCCGTCCTGGACCCACCGATACGCCTAAGTCTTTGGCTGCTTGAATGAGGTCTTGGGTAATGAGGAAGTAACCTGCAAAGCCCATTTTTCGGATAATCTCTAATTCGTGATTGATGCGTTGCTCTACTTCGGGCGTGATGCTATCGTAACGGGTTCTGGCTCCTTCAAAACTTAAATGTTTTAGAAACTCATCTTCATTTTTGAAATCTTTGGGAAGCCCAAAATTGGGAAGCATAATGTCCCTTTTGAGATTCAAGGATTCTACTTTGCTGACAATTTCCAATGTGTTGTCCAATGCGAAAGGAACATCTTTGAAAAGTTGATTCATTTCGGCTTTGGTCCTGAAAAAGAATAAGTCGTTGGGAAATTTAAAGCGATTTTCAGTTTCTATGTCGTTGCCTGTTTGGAGACAGAGCAAAATATCATGGGCATCGGCATCTTCTTTATCGACATAGTGCGAGTCATTGGTGGCGATGACTTTGACATTGTATTTTTTCGCAAATTTTAGGAGAACTTGGTTGACATCTTCTTGGCTGACTCCTGTGTCGTCAATGTCTTCGATAAAATGTCTTTGGAGTTCGATGTAATAATCTTCGCCAAAGATGTCGAGCCATTCTTTGAATACTTTTTCGCCCTCTTCTTCGCCTTTGAAAATGATGGCTTGTGGAACTTCAGCACCGATACAACAGGTCGTAGCAATGATGCCATCACTATATTTTTTGATGATTTCTTTATCGACTCTTGGAAAACCTCTATAAGAGCCTTCGACAAATCCCAATGAACAAATACGAGAGAGATTTTTGTAGCCTTCGGGATTTTTGGCGAGTAGGAGTTGGTGATAGCGTTTATCCCTTTTGCCTCCCTTAAATTCTTTGCGGTGTCGGTCTGCTACGACGTAGACTTCACAGCCAATGATGGGTTTGACATCGTGTTTTTTGCCGCTGGAAAAGAACTTGAAGGCTCCAAACATGTTGCCGTGATCGGTGATGGCGATGGCTTTTTGACCGTCGGCTTTGGCTTTGGCAAACATCGCATCAATGTCGGCAGCTCCGTCTAAGAGGGAAAACTGGGTGTGACAATGTAAATGACAGTAATCTTGCATAATTTTCGCTGATTTTTACTTGTAAGGCACATGATAATGGA
>JAHDBB010000377.1:5140-6441 GCA_020630635.1 Chitinophagales bacterium | reverse complement strand
GTGAGAGAAATACATCATTTTTTAAGTGAAGATGGTCGCTTGCTGGTCGTTTAGCATGATACATCTTGTGTTTAAGTCAAATTTAACAGATATAAATTTTAAGAATTTAAATTTTTGTCATAGTTTTGGAGCTTTAGAAGCAGGAAATTTTCTTGAAAAACATTTATACTAAAAAATAAAACCTACTATCTTTTGTCTGATAGCGTCATACTTATTCCTACCTACAATGAAAAAGGGAACATTGATAGAATGATCCACAAAGTATTCTCTTTGGAGAAAGACTTTCATATCTTGGTGATAGATGATGGCTCCCCTGATGGAACAGCTCAAATTGTAAAGGACTTGCAAGCGCAATACCCTGACCGGCTTTTTATTGAAGAACGGTCTGGAAAGTTGGGTTTGGGAACCGCTTATATTCATGGCTTTCGATGGGCTTTGAAAAGAGACTATCAATACATCTTTGAAATGGATGCGGACTTTTCTCATAATCCAGATGATTTGATTCGTTTGTATAAAGCTTGTCATGAGGAGGGAGGTGATATGTCTGTTGGTTCTCGATACATCAAAGGTGGAGGCGTAGATAATTGGCCCAAAGGAAGGATTTTGATGTCTTACTTTGCGTCTGTTTATGTTCGCATCATTACTTGGTTGCCTGTGGCAGATACAACGGCTGGCTTTGTTTGTTATACTCGAAAGGTGTTGGAAACGATGGATTTGGATAAAATCAAGTTTGTGGGATATGCCTTTCAGATTGAAATGAAATATGCAACTTGGCGGCTGGGTTTTAAGATTAAGGAAGTGCCGATTGTCTTTACAGATAGGGTAGTAGGTACTTCCAAAATGAGTTCAGGTATTTTTAAGGAAGCGATTATGGGAGTGTTGAAAATGCGCTTGAAAAGCTTTGGAAATACGTACCGAAAGGAATAATTATTTTGTTTTTTAGATAAAAAAAGGTCTTTTTTGATTGTTATTGTGAATAAGTTGTTATATTGTCCTTCTGTTTAACAACTGCTATTCTTGATGGAAAATACAACAAAAAAATGGCTCTGGGGCATCATCTTGATCGGATTATTGCCCATTCTTTATTTCTTCCAACAATATTTACAATATGAAAAAGAGGAGTTGTATAAGGTAAGAGGAGTTTATCAACGCATGGAGTTAAAGCAAGATCGTATTTATCGCTTAAAATTACATTTAAAAAATGACCCAAATGTGTATGTCTTGGATAAAGTTTCATACCGAGCCTGGAAAAAATATCCTTTTTTAAATCAAATCAAAAGAGGAGATTCTTTGAATATTGA
>JAHDBB010000377.1:0-5040 GCA_020630635.1 Chitinophagales bacterium | reverse complement strand
GTCTGTCGTATCATCAATTTTTCTACAACTTCCAATAATGGTTTTTTCTTGTTTGCATCTACTTCAATTTGAGCAAGTGCCTTTAAGGCTTTTTGGTGATATTGATCCATTTTTTGTGTACATTCATTGGGAATATCTAAGTCATTAAAAATGGATAAAACCGTTTGTATTTTTTCACTTTCATTATTGGTAGGCGTATTGAATAAATCTGTTAGTTGTTGTTTTTTTTGATTGTCTTGTGCTTTTTCCAATGCTTTAAGGAATAAAAAAGTCTTTTTGTTTTGGATGATGTCCCCACCTACTTGCTTACCAAATTTTGCTTTGTCTGCATAGGCATCTAAAAAGTCATCTTGTACTTGAAAAGCCAAGCCAATATTTTTGCCAAAGTCGTATATATGTTGTGCTTGATCTTCTGTTGCATCTCCCAGTATTGCACCCATTTTTAGACTTGCTGCCAATAAGACCGCTGTTTTATATTCAATCATTTTGAGGTATTCATCAATAGAAACATCTTGGCGATTTTCAAAATCCATGTCCCACTGTTGTCCTTCGCAAACTTGGGCGGCTGTGTGATTGAATACTGAAAATACATTGGAAAAATAATGGGTGGGGACTTTGCTCAAATATTCGTAAGCCATAATCATCATCAAATCGCCTGATAAGATGGCAGTGTTGAGACCATATTTATGTTGGATGGTGGGTTTGCCTCGTCTAATGGGAGCTTCGTCCATAATGTCGTCATGAACTAAGGTAAAGTTGTGAAAAATCTCAATCGCTAAGGCTGCATTTAAACTCGCTTTTGTGTTTTCTTCAAACAAGTAATTGCTCATTAAACATAAAATAGGGCGCACTCTTTTTCCTCCCAATTGCATCATATAATCAATAGGCTGATATAAGTTTTTAGGTTCTTGCACAAAGTTTTGTTCTTCTAAAAACTGATTAAAAACGGTATAAAAGTCTTGGAAATTTTTCATTTTATTTGAAGTTTAATAGAGGTTGAGACAGTTCCAAATAGCCCCGATAGTAGTGGTATGAATGCAATGCGTTGGCTTCCCAAAACTTGGCTGCATTCATAAGAACGGATAGCGGGACTTTCCATTGCGACGAAGCAAAGTCCATGCGCTCCTAATTAATAAGATTACAGGTCTTGAACTGAAACGTCCCTCGTCCCAACATGTAAAAAATGAACAGAAACGTCCCCTCGCCCCTTACAAAAACTACCTATTTTTCAACCGATTCAAACCTGCTTTGGCTTGTTGGTCGAGACTATTTTTATACGAATGTTTTTTATAAGACAAGGCTTTTTTATAATACTGTTGAGCCAGTTTCAGTTGTTGGTCACGCTCATAAATAATGCCCAATTGTAAAGCCGATTTGGGAGCAAAATAAAGAGGTAAATCTCCTGCAATCGCGATGGTGTTTTTATAAGCATCAATAGCATGATCCCAATTCATCAAACCCTCATAATTTCTGGCCATTCGATAACGATACTCCAATTTATCAGCTTCTTTGGGCAAATTTTCTGGATTCATCTTTTGTAAAATATCCAAAGATTGTTGGAAATATCCGCCATCAAATAACAAACGAGCCTTCAATAATTCGACATTGGGAATAATGCCTTGTTGCGCTTCTTGTTTCGCTTTTTTATCGTTATCAATAAACGTGTAACCTTCCTTCAAACAGCGATTCATGTAGGAATGATATTGAGCCGTATCGCCCTCAATTAGTTCTGCCCAAGCCAACTTTTGATACGCATCTTTGATATAATGTCGTCCTTTGAAATCCCTCAAAAAGTTGTTGATATAAATGCTGGCATCTTCGTCTTGACGATAAAATTTGAGGATTCCCAACATATATTCCAAAAAGGGAAGATGGTAATATTCGGAAGAAGTCGGACGATTGTTAAGTATTTGAATCCCCAAATCTGTATAGCCTAAACGATAGAAAATATTGGAAGCAATAAATGCATCTAACAAACTTTGTTCAGGCTCCAATTCATTGTTGATCCATTGGCGAGCTTCTTCATAACGAGTATCTAAAAAGATGAGAAAAAAGCAATAAACCAGTTCCGCTTCCTTGTGAAAAATTTCCTCTTTTTGACTATGATTTAAGAAGGTCTGTACTTCATTCATTCCTTGCGAAATACTGCCCGAAAGTCCCATAATATTGAGTACCCATTGATAGCTATCTGGAACCGTTCCAATACAAGCATGCAAATAGCCCAAACTTTTATAATTGGGATAAAAATCAGGAAACTTTTTTTGGTTTTCCTCCAAAAACAAATACCCTTTCCGCACTTCCCAAGCAGCCGTAAAATACTCTTCAAATTTGATGCGAATCAAGGCACTTTGCAATTTTATTTCTGCTTGACAAAACAAATAATAGGGCGAATCTGGGTTCCCTTCTTTTTCGATGCGTTCCAATCGTCGCTTCATTGCCTCATTGTAATAATCAAAATCATCCTGTCTTTCCTCCAAGTACAAAATGATGCAGTCAACCGTATTTTCTAAATAAAGATTAAAAAGATTATCGGGATTTTCGTGTGCATCAATATCAATCCATTTTCTTGCCTCTGTGATTCGCAAATCCATCAAGGCATCATACGCTTTTTGGCAATATTCGTTGAGTTCAAATACATGAGCATATCCACTCAATGGCCATAAGCCAATTAGCAAACAAGCATAAAAATATTTGAGATAAATGGGCATTGTAATGGGGATTTTCTTTTTTAGGAGCGAACTTTAAAAGGCTTCGTCGTATTGGAAAGTCCCGCTATCCGTTCTTATAAATGCGCCAGGTTTTAGGCAGCCAACGCATTGCATTTATACCACTCCTATCGGGGCTATTTTGGATGGACTCAACCCATTGTTTCTGATTTAGTCACTTGTGGGCTTGATCCTAAAGAATGAAACAAAACACATTCGTCTTTAATTAAAAAACTTTTATAAACTTCATCCTAAAGAATGAAGCTAAATATATTCGTCTTTAATTAAAAAAACCTTTTTGTACACCTTTAATAAACCTATGTGGTCAAACACAAAAAAACCGAATTACTTTTCAAACAAACAGCAATTCGGTTTTATCCAATATTTTAGGATTTCATTTTAGAGTTCAACAACAATACGTCCACAATGTTCACAAGCGATGATTCTTTTTCTCTGACGAATCTCCAATTGTCGTTGAGGCGGTATTTTAGCAAAACAACCACCACAAGAGTCCCGTTCGATTGTTACCACAGCGAGACCATTTTTGTAGTTATTTCTAATTCGCTTATACGCTTGAAGCAAACGATCCTCAATTTTTTTACCTTGTGAAGCCGACTTTTTTTCCAACTTTTCCTCTTCGATCTGTGTTTCAGCCGTAATTTTGGTCAATTCTTCCTTTTTATCGACCAACGCTTTCTGTTTTTTCTCCAGTTTTTTCATAGACTCCTCATAATAAGCACGTCTTTCCTTGATCTTATTATTGGCATCTCTGATTTTCTTTTCACAAAGCTGAATTTCCAAGTTTTGTAGCTCAATACTTTTGATAATCGCATCATATTCACGGTCATTACGAACCTGTTTAGACTGCTCATTATACTTAGCAATTTGGTTTTGAGCATCTTTGATAGCATTTTGATTATTGGTGATGCTAGTTTCCCACTCCTGTATTTCTCTTTCGAGCTTTGTCGTACGGATAGTCAAGCCTTCGATTTCATCTTCCAAATCTTTGACCTCCATAGGAAGTTCACCACGAAGCACCTTAATTTCATCAATTTTAGAATCAATTTTTTGCAATTCGTTCAATGCGGTCAGCTTCTCTTCAACAGTTAATTCTTTTGCTTTTACCATATTTTATAGATAATTTATTGGGTTTGTATTGATTTGGGTCGAAAAAGTGGCAAAATTACGAAATTTTTCTGTCAATAACTCCTTAAATAGCTCAATGGTGTATTGCTCACTCTCATAATGTCCTATATCAGCGATAATAATTTGACCATCGGCATCAAAAAATTCGTGGTATTTATAGTCTGCGGTCACAAATACATCCGCTTTGGCAGCCATAGCATTTCGCAACAAAAAGCTACCAGCCCCTCCACAAACGGCTATTTTTTGGACAGGACGATTGCGAAGATTGGTATATCGTACACAACCTGTCTGCATTGTTTCCTTCAAATGCTTCAAAAAATCCATTTCATCCATCGGCTTTTCTAATTCTCCGACCATACCAGAACCAATACGAGGATGGATATTCTCTAAAGCGACTATATCATAGGCTACTTCTTCATACGGATGTGCTTTGATGAGAGTTGAGATCAGTTTTCGTTCTAAGTGGATAGGAAAGATGATTTCCAACTTAGTCTCTTTTTCTTGATGTTGTTTGCCTTTTTCACCAACATAAGGATTGGTCGAATCGTTCCCTCGAAAAGTGCCTGTTCCTTCTACATTGAAGCTACACTCATCATATTCTCCGATGGTTCCAGCTCCTGTCGCAAATAAAGCAGCTCGTAGTTCTTCAACTTTATCAGTCGGACAAAAAGTATAAAGTTTTTTCAAAAGAGCCTTTTTAGGAGCTAAAATCTGTGGATTTAAAATACCCAACTTATCACAAATCTTTTTGTTGACTCCTTGTTGCACATTATCCAGATTGGTATGGGCAGCATAGATTGCTACATCTTTTTTGATCGCTTCTATCACGATACGTTCCACATAATTTCGCCCATTCAAACGCTTTAAACCTCGAAATACAATCGGATGATGTGCTACAATCAAGTTGCAATTTTTTTCCAAAGCCTCTTCAATTGTAGCCTCCAAAGAATCCAATGTCAATAAAATGCCTGTACATTCAGTATTGGGGTTTCCAACAATCAAACCAGCATTGTCATAAGATTCTTGATAAATAGGAGGAGCGATGCTTTCAATATATTGAGTAATGTCTTTTATCTTCATCCAGTCTTTTTATACAAAGATACGGAATGAAAAAGGATAAAGCGTTTTTACCCACAATTTTGTATTTTTTTAAGAAAAATTGTCTATTAAAAGCCGTATTTTTGCATTA
>JAHDBB010000376.1:3415-6465 GCA_020630635.1 Chitinophagales bacterium | reverse complement strand
TAGTTGGTTTTGGACACAACCCATAGTAACTGAACTGCTTTAGAATTTTGAATTTCTAAATTAGAATTTAATTCATTCGGGGCTATTTGGATTTGCACACAACCCATAGTAACGGAACAACATTCGTGTATTAGTGGCGTAAATCACGAAAAAACAGAGACAACATTAAACCAAAAAAATATCAAAAAATGAAAAACGTTTTTTACCTCTTGTGCTATTTTTTGATTTCAACCAGCCTAATAGCACAATCCTCAACCATCCAACAAGTATGTCCTCCTCACTGGTGGGCAGGAATGAAAAACGAAAATCTACAACTACTCGTTTACGGTGAAAATATTGGAAAAAGCGAGGTGAAAACGGATTATGAAGGTATACAAGTCTCCACCCAAACCGTCGAAAACCCCAACTACCTTTTCCTTGATTTGGTTATCGGACAAACCACCAATCCAGGAAAAATTCCTTTCCAATTTGACGGTCCCAATGGCAAGTTTACTTACGAATACGAACTAAAAGAGCGCAAACCCAAATGGCGTAAAACATCATCATTATCCACGCCTTTCAAAAAAATCAATGAGCGTCAAAAGCTCCAACGAACCATCAATCCAAGCGACTTTATTTACCTCATTATGCCAGACCGTTTTTCCAATGGAAATGAAGTAAATGATAAAGTAGAAGGTATGAATGAACAAAGCCTCAATCGCAAAGAAATGTACGACAGACATGGCGGAGACCTACGAGGCATCATCAACAATCTCGACTATTTAGAAGAGTTAGGAATCACCGCTATTTGGCTCAATCCGATCTTAGTCAACGATCAGCCAGAATATTCCTATCATGGTTACGCAGCCACCGACCATTACAATATTGACCCTCGCTTTGGAACGATGGAAGACTATTTAGAACTCATCGAAAAATGCCATGAAAGAGGAATGAAAATGATTAAGGATGTCATTCACAATCACATTGGCAATGAACACTGGATTTTTGAAGATTTACCTTCCAAAGATTGGGTGCATCAATGGGATAAATTTACAAGAACCTGTTATCGAGCGACAGCACTTTTTGATCCTTACGGTTCTGAACACGACCAAGAACTGATGCTCAATGGCTGGTTTGACCACCACATGCCAGACCTCGATCAAACCAACCAATTTTTAGCCAACTACATCATTCAAAACAATATTTGGTGGATAGAACATGCCCAGATTGATGGATTCAGGATGGATACTTATACCTATTCTGATCCCGAATTTTTGAAAACTTGGGAAGATGCCATTTTTGCAGAATATCCGAAGTTTGGAATGTTTGGCGAAGCATGGGTACATGGCGCACCAACCCAAGCCTATTTTCATGGCAACACCATCATCGACAAACCTTTTAAAAATGATATGCCCAGTTTGGCAGATTTCCAACTCTACTACGCTATTAATAAAGCTCTAAATGAACCCTTTGGATGGACAGAAGGGGTGAGTCGTTTATACTATACTTTAGCTAAAGATTATTTATACAAAGACCCTTATCAAAATGTTGTCTTTTTAGACAATCATGATGCAAGTCGTTATTATTCTGTTGTAGGTGAAGACATTGATAAACATAAAATGGGATTGGCTTTTTTATTGACAACAAGAGGGATTCCATGCATGTATTATGGTACAGAGATTTTGATGAAAAACTTTTCAGATCCCGATGGTAAAGTACGAGAAGACTTTCCTGGTGGCTGGCAAAATGATGCGGTCAATAAGTTTAAAAAAGAAGGACGAAATGAACAAGAAAATGACGTTTTTGATTATGTCAAAACGTTGGCAAATTATCGAAAAAATAACCGAGTTTTACAATCAGGAAAGTTAATGCAGTTTGTTCCCAACGATGGCGTTTATACCTACTTTCGTTATAACCAAAACAAAACTGTTATGATCGTGATGAACTCCAATGAGAAAGAAATAGAGTTAGATTGTGCGCCTTTTGCAGAACGGATGGACGGTTTTACCAACGCCAAAAATATCATCACTGACGAAACTGTAAGTGATTTAAAAATATTAAAAATTCCTGCTGAAACAACTCTTGTTTTAGAATTACAAAAATAAAATCTTAACTTTCTTTTCTCAATAAATCAGGACTAATATCATAAAGTTGTTTTTTGTGTGCGCTATAGCCAAAAGTTGTATTAGGCAAAAAAGCCCGCATCAAATTCATCAATAAAACAATGTCTGATTCAGCCATTCGCAGAGACAGATACTCCCCATTCAACAAATGAACAAAGAGCGTTGTTTGCTGATTGAACTGTACGCCAAAGGGCATATTTTCAACTTTAAAATAATAAATCCAGACGATATTATCCGCATTTTTATGAAAGAGCCAAGTCCAAAATCGCATTTCTTGTCCATACAATTTTTGAGCATTTCGCATCAACTGTAAGGCGATAAAAATCACAATGCCTAAGATAAATGAAACGCCCAATGCTTGCCAAAATTCCAGCAAGTAAGGTACATAGAATACACCTACAACAGCCAAAAGAAGGAGCAAGCCACACACCAAAAGCTTGATTTGTTTTTGACGTTTCAATGCTTTTTTTATAAGATATAGTGCATCAGAGACTACCACGAGACAAAAGTATCTGAAAAATAAGGAACTTGTAAAATCTATGAGCAAAAAAATAGTTTTTATTTAGTGACAAGTTCGTAGTGACTGGTGACATTTCTGTTCTAAAATTAAAATTTTATTAATCATGAAAAATCTAATAATCCTATTCCTTTTTTGTTAGGAGAGAACGATTGGTCTTTCATCGTGACGGGTCTCCCCGCTATTCGTTCTTATCGCTGTCGCCTTATTTTAGGCAGCCAACGCTTCATACAGCGATACCACTACTATCGGGTCTAGTTGGTAGAGGACACAGCGTTTTGTAATCTGAACGGTTTTAGAATTTAGGATTTTGAACTTAGAATTTAATCCATTCGGGTCTAGTTGGTTGAGGACACAGCGTTTTACAATTTGAACCGTTTTAGAATTTAGGATTTTGAACTTAGAATTTAATCCATTCGGGTCTAGTTGGT
>JAHDBB010000376.1:0-3315 GCA_020630635.1 Chitinophagales bacterium | reverse complement strand
TGAGGACACAACATTTTCATTGAGGTTGAGTCTTTTGTGATTAAAATGAAAAATGCTCCAAACAACAACTTCCATTGTTAAAAAAACAAACATGCCAAAACCATACCTTTTACTTTTTTTATTACTTTTTGCTTATCCCATCCAAGCCCAAATAGGAGGCGACAACACCTATGAATTTCTGAACTTGCCCCAATCTGCTCGTTTGACCGCTATGGGAGGCATTCAATTGAGTATTGTTGATGAAGATGTCAATCTAGCTACCCAAAATCCTGCCCTTTATAATCCCCAAATGCACAACCAACTCAATTTTGGAACTGTTGCCTACCTTGCTGACATCAACTATGGAAATATAGGATTTGCTCGTTACTTAGATAGCCTTGATTTGACAGGCGGCATTAACTTACAATATATCAACTATGGAGAATTTCAACAAACGGATGTGTCAGGACAGATCATTGGTACTTTTACTGGGGGAGAGTATGCGCTAAGTGTTGGAGTCGGAAAACAAAAAGGACGATGGAGCTATGGAGCCAACTTAAAGATGATCTACTCTTCGATTATTGAGTATAGTTCTTTGGGTTTAACCGCTGACTTGGGAGGCACTTACTATAATCCAGAAAAAGAATTTACAGCCTCTTTGGTTTTCAAAAATATCGGGCGACAAATCACCACTTATACCGAAGAAAATATAGAGCCAATGCCCTTTGATATACAGTTGGGTGTTTCCAAAAGGTTGAAACACTTGCCCTTTCGATATTCCATCACCGCCCACAACTTACATCGTTGGGATATTCGTTATGATGATCCTAATCAACAGGAAGACAACTCACTTTTTGGTGAAGATACAATTGAGCAAAATTATTTAGCAGATAAAATATTTCGTCATTTGATATTTGGAGGGGAATTTTATTTTGGAAAAAATGTGCGAGTTCGTGTCGGTTATAACCATCTACGAAGACAAGAACTTCGCTTGCAATATCGAGGAGGCTTGACAGGATTTTCTTTCGGCGCAGCCATTCGCATCAAACGTTTCTTGATAGAATATGGACGGGCAAATTATCATCTTGCAGATGGCTCTCATCACCTCACCATTGGAGTTAATCTTAATGAAATAGGCTTGCCAAAATTTAAAAAGACAAAGGAAGAGACTAATGGATTAAATTCTAAATTTTAATCTCAAAATTTTAAAACGGTTCAGTTATTATAGGTTCGGACCGCAACGATCTAGCCCCGATAGAAGTGGTATTCGTGTAGAAGCGTTGGCTGCCTAAAACTAGGCAACACGAATGAGAACGGATAGCGGGACTTTCCCATACGACGGAGCATCTCACCTTTCGCTCCAAATAAAAAATCTATAAAAATTATGGTTGATTGTCAATCCTTGAAAATGATTTTTATATAGATGATAATTTTTTTAAGTTGATAGATTCCTTGATTTTCACCTGTATAGATTTTCAAAATTTATAAAATATATAAGTCTAATGTATATTATAAGACCTTTTGGCGGCTGTAGATGACTATCTGTAGAAAAAGTACGTATAAATCATGTAGGAAAGAATGACATTTTGAAGTTTTATAGTCAAAAAAGCACACTAAATAACATTATTGGGATAGTAATATAGGTACGTTATATTTTTTAATATTGTATATTATATTGTAAAATGTGTCAAAATATCTTTTATTTAGAATCTTATAAGAGGTAGACATTTTTGATTTATATTTGTATTATAAGAAACCCTTTCTTTGCCCAAAAAGAGAGCCTTATACTTCTGTATTGTGATGTGCCTTTTGAAACAATTTTATTGAACCAACGTAGCTTTAGTATAATGTACTAAGCTGTGTAGGAGCTTGATATATTACTTTAATAACATAGTTTTTTTGTTAAATACTCCAACTTTATAAAAAGGTCATGCATTGGAATATTCATTTAAAAAAATGGGAGAAAGTTAAGAATGGATACAGGTTTACTTGTATTCTGATGCTGCTTTTTTTTCCTCTTCTCAATATCCTCGCTCAAGGAGAAAGTTGCGATAATCCTTTAGTAATTAATGGCGGTGATTTGCCCTTTCAACAAGATGGTTTTACCTCTTGTGATCTAGGGAATAACTATACTATCAACGCTTGTCCATCGCCTCTTTGTCCAGGTGCTGCGAATAGTCCTATTTGTCCGGATTTCTCTTGTTCGTCAGGGCAGGATTTTGTAATTGAATTTACACCGGATATTTCTGGACCTTATTATATTCATGCATTTGATACAGACAGCGATCAGTTGACAGTAGATGGAGCAAACATTGCTACAGATTTGGATCAAACAGGCTTGTTTATTTTAGATGATTGCCCTAGTAGCGCAGGATATACTTGTTTGGGATCTAGTACAACCTGTAATTATTCAGCAGGAAGTAGTGGAGGGATTCAGTTATGGAGTGCGATTACTCCAGACTTAAATGTGGAGTTAGAAGCAGGGACTACTTACTACATTGTTATTTCCTCTTCAGCAGGTGGTTCTATTCAACCTGATTGTACAGACTTTGGTTTGTTTATTTCAGAACCTGACCCTGATGGCAATGATTTGTGTGAAAATGCTGTACCATTGACAGAAGATATGGGGATGGTCTCTAATATTTCGGGTACCAATGTAGGAGAACCTGATAGTTGGACTCCTGGACAAAATGGTATTGATTGTTTTGGTTCAGCTCAAGCTGGTTCTAACTGGTTACAAAATGAAAATGGTATTTGGTTTACTTTTTCCAATCTTTTAGATCAAGATGTTAGTTTAGACATTTTGGGTTTAGATTGTGCAGGACTTTATAATGGATTTTTGCAAGTTGGAATTTGGACAAATACAGGAACCTGTGATTTAGCAGCAGAAACATTTATAGATTGTTGGATACTTTCAACAGGTAACGATGCCAATTTATCTATGCCAGATCTTCCAGCAGGAGAATATTATCTTTATTTAGATGGTAATTATGGAGAAGTCTGTTCTTGGGAGTTTGATAGTGAAGAACTTTTTGTAGATATACCTGGCTGTACAGATATTACTGCTTGTAATTATAATCCTATAGCGAATATAGAAGACGGTAGTTGTGTAGAGCCAGATTGTAATGGTGATTGTGATGGTACAGATACAGGTCCCAATACAGAAGATGAATGTGGGGTGTGTGATGATAATCCATTTAATGATAATGAGACCTGTGCAGATTGTGCAGATATACCCAATGGTCCCAATACAGAAGATGAATGTGGGGTGTGTGATGATAATCCATTTAATGATAATGAGACCTGTGCAGATTGTGCAGACATACCCAATGGACC
>JAHDBB010000375.1 GCA_020630635.1 Chitinophagales bacterium | reverse complement strand
TTTTTTTATGCTATTTTTTTAGGAGAGAATGGTTATTACTCTTTCATCGCAACGGATCTCCCCGCTATCCGTTCTTATCGCCTTAGTAGAGCAAATTCATGAATTTGCTCTACTAAGGTGATACCACTTCTATCGGGTCTAGTTGGTTGAGGAGAGTACTTCTTAGAACCAAATATTGTGATAAAGGAGCGAAGTGTTTTACAATCAAAGAAAAATAGATCGCTTCAATCGGATGGGTCTTCCCGTCAAAGAAGAGGCAATCCGATTGAAACGACTTACCCTTTCTTTGATTTTTGGCAACTTTAGAGGAGCCTAAATAAACTATAGTTTTACAAGAACCAAAGTTGTCAACTTTTCACGAACCACCAAAACAGAAAAATAAGGTTGAGACCATGCAAAATAGCCCCGATAGTAGTGGTATGGCTGCTGAAGCCAAGCACAGATATAAGGCACTTTCAAAGTGCCTTGTATCTCAACCAAGCCGTAGCCATAAGAACGGATAGCGGGACTTGCCCTAGCGATGAAAGCAGAACCCCTCGCTCCTAAAAAAGCATATCACAAAATGAACTGCATTCATCATTTATCATTCATAATTCAATATTATCCTCAAGCTATTCAATCGTCAAACTCTGTGTATTACAAAGCACATTGTTAAAACAAATCTGAATCTCATAATCACCAATAGGCAATTCTCCCGTTTCAAATTGAGTGGAATACAATCCAGGTGATTGTTGTTGATCGCTAACGATGGTTGCAACAATTTCTTGATTCATATTCAAGATATAAATGCTCGTGTAGCTTGATGCATCCAATTCGTATTGTACATAGACTTTATCATAAATCAGCTTGCTTTCGGGACCACTAAATGAGTACGTATCTTTGGTAATACGATGATCGTTGTTGATGCGATATTTGACAGGCATATTGGCGATTTCTATATGGTCATAAGGCAACTTACTTGTACTAATACAAGGAGCTATTTGAGCCGAAAATTCTGCACCCAATTCTACATTAAACATACTTTGTAATTCTACATAATTACCTGCCTGAAACATAATATCTTGGCTAGAACCTACGTTTGATCCAGTTGCAGTTACTTTGTTTTCAGCCATCGTATTGTCAGGAAGGGCAGGATCATTGTCACCTCCATAGCCATCATAATGTACTTCTTCGACACATTCTTGATTGGCATTGGGATTAGGACTTGTATCGGGTTTGAACATAATAAAACGATCTCTAACAACATAAGAGTCTGAGTTTTCGTCATAAGCAACATACTCAAAACTTAGCTTATTTTCTAAAATCGTCAAACGAGCCGTTCCTTTTTCATGTAACCCTCGTCCACCATTTTGTTTAGAACCATTGCTGTTAAAATAGGTGGATGGTGGTGTAAAAGGACGCATCATGGGATGATTGTAAAAATCAAAGTATGTATTGTAATTATCCAATTTACTAGAGGCTCCCATGACCACATAAATGGTTCCTTTGTTTTGTTCTTTGATGAAGTAAGAATTATTAAACGCCTCATAATTGAAGGTATTTTTATTGCTACTTGCCTCATAAACGTCCAAGCAATTTTGGCATCCATCGTCTAATAACATCGTTGGGTCATCGGGATCAAAGGCTGGACTACTGGGATCATTCACATTGTGATACCCATCAATTAAAAAAGAGCGTTCATAGTGGTGATTGTGTCCTGTCAATACTAAATCAACATCATGGTCATCTAAAACTTGTAATATACTATCAATCATAATACGCATATCTCCTTCAATTTTTAAAAGATGGTTATGATTGACTCCTTCATCAGACATCAAAGTATTTCTTTGGTAACGAGGACCTGCTGCATGAACAGGATGATGAAAAAACACAACTGTCCATTCTTTATTATTTTGAGAAAGATCATTGATCAGCCAATTTTTCATGGTACTGACATCCGCAGCAAAGGTAACATCTAAAATTTCGGAATTGAGACAAACAAAATGGGCATTTCCATAGTCGTAAGAATAGTAACCTGTATTGGGGTCGATATTGGGAAATATCCGAAAAAACTCCTCGATATTTTCATATTTGAGTTCGTAATCGAGTTCATGATTACCAATCGTTGTCCATAAAATGGAGTTGTTTAGAATGTCCTTTAGCGGATCGAACACAGAGTGTTTGTAAGCATAATCCCCTCCGTCTGCTGCACAACTAGAGCAGTTGACATAGGTATAATTGCAGGTATTGTCATCGTCATTGGCTTGCGTATTGTAAGCATTGTCCCCCAACATAATCACCAAGTCTGTATTATCCGAGATGTCTTTTTTGTCCATCATTCCATCACCATTAATATCCCCTAAGAAATCGGCATAGGCTTTGCTACAATCCTCAAAACCTAAGCGATAACCTCCATCTCCAATCACCCATGCCGTAATAGCATCATCTGCATCGGTGGGATAAGGTTCTATTTTTCCAGAGCCTTTGACCTCATTGTCATCTGCACAACGAACTTCGTAATAGGTAGTTGAATTAACGATGAGGGTCGTATCATAATCATAGACAAAACAGCGTTTATACTCGTCTGCATAGTCATAGGGAAGATAACGTCGATTACGAATATTAGATACATTGAGACAGGTAAATCCAGGATCAGAAACAGACCGATAACAGATTTTCATGTTTTCGTCAAAACGAGTCCGCCAGTGAACGTTGAAGGCATTGCTGGCTTGTCCATTGCCACTAGGCAGAAGATAAGGACCACGCATAAGATCATCACATTGCCCATAAGCATCTAATTGAATAAATGCCAAAAAGAATAGTATGGGAAAATAGAGGAAGAGTTGTTTCATAGCTTATTTTTTAATCGTTTTTTATAGGCAATTAGATTAAGTAATAGTCAATGTGTTTGTGTCTTTAATTAAGTTTTTTAGTATTTACTGGAAATAAGAAGTTCCGACCTCAACGAACTAGCCCCGATAGTAGTGGTATGAATGCAACTGGGTTTGCCCCACAAGTCGAAAAGACTTGCAGTAGAAATATTGACTGCATTCATAGGAACGAATAGCGGGACTTTCCTTTACGATGGAAGAATAACCTTTCGCTTCTCTAAAATATGAATAACATTATAGTATTTTAGATGCTGAACAGAATCGTCCCATCGTCCCAAAAACCACGTAATGGATCACAACGTCCCATCGTCACTATAATAAAAAAATCACCAGTCACTAATGAACATTAATAAACTTATAGGTATCTTGTCGAGAAGGCGTTTGGAGGGTAATAAGGTAAACGCCATTGGGTAAATGTAAATCCCCAATATTGATATAATACTTGCCTTTGGTTTGCGAGCGATCTTGAATCAAAGTCTTTTGAATATTGCCTGATGGATTTTGTAAAATGACTTTGACCACCTCCTCTTTTTGAATCTCATAGATAAATAAATGCGGAAGGACTTCTTTGTTGGCAAGCGGTCCCGTATCACAGTTGCCAATTCTCAAATCCAATTCACCACCCATCGCTACATCAATATCTCTTTGTAACTCAACATAGTTGCCGCCTTGAAAGAAAATCTTTTGGTCAGAACTCACATTGCGATCTGCTGCTTTTACATAGTTCAAAGCCAGTGTTGTATCAGGCAAATTAGCCATGTTTTCTAAGGTTGTATTGTCATAGAAGACCTCATTTTCAAAGTATTGAACAGTTGTTCTACATTCATTGTTACCACCACCGTTGTTACCACCACCGCTATTAGAACCACCAATGGTAACAATGGAAGTTCGAGCTTCTCCATATTTGGCAGGAACACAAGGATTGACCGAATATATTTTGATGGGAACATCATTGTTATTGTAACAACTTTCGATGGTCAGCATCTTATGTTCTCCGCTAATGGCATCGGCTGGAATTTGTAAATAACCTGCATTGTTACCTGTAATGGCATCGTAAACATAAGGCTGGTTAAAAACCATTTCATTTATATCATAAAAGTCGTCATCATTGAAGTCAATCCAACTGACCCAAGTAGAAATATATTTGGTACTTCTATCAGTTTCTTGAATGTATTCAACAGCATAATCATTGCCTGGTTGGAAAGTATATTGACTGGTCGCATCTACACTCATATCTTCAATGAATGTATCTTCAATTTTCAAACTTCCAATGGTAAAGTAAGGCGCACCTTGTGTAAAGTACATATTGCAATCGACTTCATAAATGCTAGCCGTCGTATTGTTGGTACTCGCACTGGCTTGGTCATAAAATGCATCTAAAACACAAATTTCAGAACCATCGTCAGCAACTTTAACCCGAATCCAACCATACATGGCTTTATCATAACAACCATCCACAAAAATCTTCATCCCCAAATAACCCGTTTGACCTGCCAATCCACTATAACCGTTGCCATGCATCGTGACTGCTCCATTATCATCAAAATCTCTAGTCAACGCACGAAAAGTATAGCTAGAAGAATTAGAGGCAATATTGATGTCTTCTGGTATAAATGCAAGATTGTGTGTTCCTGCATGACACAAAACAGAGGTCTCAATACCACTTTCACTGACAAGATAAAAAGCCCCTTCTTTGAAATAAACCGATAAGTAACCGACATCATCCACATAAAAAGCATAGTAGGCATTTTCTTGATTGGGCGCACAAACAGGATTGTCCCCATAGGTTACGGTAAAACGATGGTACTTTTTTTCAAAATCTTTAAAGTTGATTTTAAGATTGCTAATGGTGGTATTGTATAAGGTAGAGTGATTGACTCCAATAAAAGATGGATGATTAAAGATAACATTGAGGTTTTCTACATCATTAATATTCGCATGTTCATTGGCATTGCCCAACAAATACATATACCCAATGCCATGATCGTTGGGATCTCTAACTACTTTGAGCGTAAAACCATCTGGTAGGTTTTCAACAATCATAGGACCATCTGTACTTGGATATTCCAACTCTTCATATCTAAAGCGTCCCAAGGATAGCTCAAACTTGATGTAGTTATAAATGCTACCATCATCTGCATCATCTTCATGAAAGTGATAAGTATCAAAAAGGATATAACGATCATCACTTGGACGATTGGTCAACCAATGATCGCTTCCTATCACATTTCGATCTGCAATATCAGAATTGAGATAAGAGTACATGCGATCTCTTTGTCCATCCGTAAACATGATCTCTACACCATAATCCATCATATTAAAGATGTTGTCATGGGGTTCACTATAACTTGGACAAGACACATCTCCATCATAACTATTGTCGCTACAAGTATTGGGTAAGTCATCACAATCATCATCCCCATCATCATTGCCCAATTTATAATCAATTTCATCTGGGTACACCAATCTACTCGAACCAATAGTATTGGGCGTATCATCCACTTCATCATCATAATTACAATTGCTAGGATCACCAGCCTGTGTATAAAGTCCTGCATTGGAATCTATATCTCCCCAAGTATGTTTTAGACCGAGCCAATGTCCGACTTCGTGTGCCAAAATGTGCCGCCTTCCATGATAGTTAACAGTAGAAGCACCCGTAGTTCCCAAGTATTCATAACGCATCACAATTCCATCAATATAAGCAAGGCTACTATTATCAACTGTTTCGGGATAAAAAGCATACCCCGATGCATTGGCCAAAGCCTTGATAATCCAGACATTGAGATAATGTTCTCTGGGCCAACCAGTCATTTTTTTAAACTGATTCGCAAACGCAGAACCGTCATTGGTAAAGGATGACATCGTATAAGTAATCCCACTGGTTGCATTGCCATAAGGATCAACTTCTGCCAAATAAAAATCTATATTCACATTGGCTTGGTCGCTATAAAAGGGATCACCCGAACCTAATCTATCTGCATTATTCCGATTAAAGTCATCGTTTAAATCCTGCAAAGCCGCTTCAATTTGATTATGGTCAATCTGTTCCACACCACACTGATGAATCACATGGAAAACGACAGGAATATCTCTAACAGCGAATTTATCCGCATTTTCATTTTCGTTCTCTTCTTGATTAGCCAATCGTTTTTTCTCCTCAGCAATCAAGGTCTGTCTTTTTTCCAAAGCCGCTTGTTGCAACTTAGGATTTTCTTGATACAGTTGTGACAAAGATATATCAGTTGCACAACTGCTTCCCTGTTTAGTTGGAGGTCCTTCTTGTGCATTTACACCTTGACCCATTAAGAAAGAAAGCAAGCCAACTACAAAAAATAAACGTACAGCTCGGCACATCGCAAATCAGTTTTAGAGATAACCAATTGTTTCTTTTTTTAGAAAATTTTTAGGAGCGAAAGTTCTAGTACTTCGTCGCACAGGAAAGTCCCGCTATCCGTTCTTATTGCTGCGGCCTCACTCTACCACAAGTCTTTTTAACTTGTGGTCAAAAGCCAAACTTCATGCAGCAATACCACTACTATCGGGGCTAGTTGGTCAAGGACACAACTCCTTAGTGAAAGATCAGAAATAAACTATTCCAAAATGGGACTAAGAGATTTTTAGA
>JAHDBB010000374.1 GCA_020630635.1 Chitinophagales bacterium | reverse complement strand
ACTTCCCCTTTCTTTAGATATAACAAAGGCAATTGGCAAGCTTAGACGGGTAGCCAATCATTTTAAAAACCATAAAAAAAAAGAGACATTTCGATTAAGAAATGTCTCTTTTTTAGATTTTAAGTACCTATACATAAAGGCATTTTAATTTTAGATTTTTCAAAAAATCACTTGACTCCTCAATTTTACTCAATCCCGCAAGTCTTTTTGACTTGTGGTTATAAATGCAGGAAAGTCTTTTCGACTTTCGGAATCTAAAAGTAGTTTGCCGTTATGTATATGCGTAAATAATCGTCATTTTTGAGGCAGACTATTTTTTATTCAAAGGCATTTTTTTCCGTGATGAGCTATCGCTGGAAAAATAACGCAGTATGAGTGAAAAAGAGACCCTCATAAAATGTGTCGATTAGTTAGGTTTAGGTACTTAATATATAGTGTTGTACTAACGTTCTTCATCAAAGGTCGCTCCATCACTGATAGCAATACATTCACTAGATAAAATGCCTGTACGTCTATCAAGCGTATAGCTCATTAAATACAATTGACCATCTACTTCCTCAATTTCTGACCAATTTTCATATCTATAATCACAGAAGCCTCCTTGAATACTTTGTTGTAAGTTAGTTGGGATAGCAAAGATTGCTAGGTTTTTCATTTCTCGTGTTTTCATAATTAAGTATATTTTATTATCAAAATTAGGTTTATAAAGTTGCACTATCACTGATGATAAAGCATGTTGTTTTTTTATTGGTTTTAGTATTGAGTGTGGTGGTGTAGTGATAATACACTATCTTTCTAGTCTTAGAATCATATTGAGATTCAATATGTTGCCAAGTAACGGTTTGTCCACCAATGACTTGATTTACTTTGGATAAATCAAGTTGAAATGTTTTAAAGGTTTCGTTTAAATGATGTCCCATGTAATTAGTTTTATAAAAAAAAATAAAATTTTGAAAGTTGATAGATTAAGGGGTTTAGAAAAAAGCACCATCACTGATGATTTCATAATGTTTATCTTCTTCTTGCTGCTTTTTTTTCTTCCTCTTATTTCTTCTGCCCCCAATAATTTGGTGAGTTTTTTGAGCAGATAGATCAAATGACTCAAAAGTGGTTAAATTTGTAGGTTGACTATTGCTGTTCATAATTATCAATTTAAAGCCTGATTAAGGTAAATATTTTTTTTAGATGAAAAAATACAAAAAATGGAAAGGGATTAAGGTTTTTATGAAATATTACGCCCCTCGCATGGTTTCTTTTTCTTCTTCCAATGGAGTATTTCCTAGCTTTTTACCAGCAAGCCAAAGGTGCAGTTTCATCTCATCAAAAAACTTCTTCTCGTATTTGTTGGTTTTTAATTTATTTAAATCGTTATTGAGCTTCTCCAATTTTTCTTCCATCTTGGGAGTGTATTCATTTTCTCCAACCCACTTAAAGAAATTTAACAAAGCACGTTCTATTTTATAGTTGCGTTCATTCTTATTCAAATAACGATAGGTCGATCTAAATAGGGAATACAATAACATAAAGTTGCCTTTTTCATAATGTATCATAAGGTTCATGATACGAGCATTACAGACACAAGACACTTTGGGATTATTTTTTTCTTCTTCCAAGATAATATCAATCCATTGTTGGGCTTTGTCATAATCCTTTTTATAAAACAAGGATTGTGCAAAGAAAAAACTCATGGTCATTTTCCAATCTGTTTCCAAAAAGTCATCGTTGTTCCGCCAAAAAGCCGATATTTCTGGTTCCAATGCAATCACTTCATCAAATCGGTCTTGGGCAATGAGATAGTGTAAGGTAAAATTGTAATAGAGTTTTTGTAGTAAACAGTCAAAACTATTGCCTATTTTTTTGGTCAATTCGTTTTGTAAAGTTCTGTATTTAATGGCGAGTAACTGGAAGGTCTCTTCATCTTTTGATCTGGCAGCCGCTAATAATCCGTTGACCAAATTGGCAATGAGTGTTTTGTATAAAACAACCGACTTTCGTTCTTGTTGTTCTAAAAGACCAATGGCTTCTTGGGTGCTTTGTTTTACTCCTTCATAATCTAATAAAGCAGACAAACAAATATTTTTGCATTCATAGTATAGACTCTTGGCCAGTAAGTTGCTGGCATTGTCTACATTTTGTAAGAGTGGATTATTGAGTAGTGCCTTTACATCAGCCTCCTGTGATTCATCTCTCAACGGAAATAAAACACGTACGGTATTTTTGAGATTTCTAGCCAATGCACGGTAGGTTGTTATGCTATTGAGGTAATCAATATAAAGAAGTTTTTCTTGTTGGATTTCCGCTAGCTTATCCAGCATTTCCTTATTGGGCAAGTAGGCCGCCCACAATACTTCTGCAGTATTCAATAGCTCTAAAAGAAAGGTGTAAAGGTTTTGGTCTAAGAGTTCTTCATACGTCTTTTCATATACTTTGATCGCTTCTTTGATCATGCCACGATTACGAAGCAAAGATATGTTTTGGATATTGCCCAATATCCGAAAAGCAATATTGTGATCTACATGGTAATTGCGTAAAGACTTTAAAATAGTATCAAACAAATATCGTTTGGTAACAGATAGGTGTTTGATATTTAACTCTTTGACTAAATCCGATTCATCTAAGTCTTCTCCTTCTTTGTCTATGGCATCAAAGAGTTGAAGATATAGATTTTCTTTTTTTCCAAAAGAATTAGCAAAAAGCTTAAAATGCCGCTTTTCACTTTTATTCATGGATTTAATTAATTTGTATAAACTGTCCATTAGGTAAATGTTTTATGGCTCAAGTTAGGTATTTGGCAAATGTTTATACTACATTACATATTGGGAAATAGCAAAATCATCTAGATAATTTAAGGTAACAGCTCTAACCAATTAGCCCCGATAGTAGTGGTATCACCCTTGTAAAGCAAATTCCGAAATTTGCTTTATAAGGGTGATAAGAACGGATAGCGGGACTAAATAGAACGACGAAGCCTTCAACCCTTCGCTCCTAAAACTCAAAATCAGGAATGGGACTGCATTAATAGTTTATAATTCACCATTATAGACTCTTTTCGCTCCTAAGAAAAAACTAAGAAACGAAATGATAATCCATCCTACCGAGTATTAGGACATAAAGTTTAAAATAATATGTATTTAGATAGTATATGTTTGTCTATATTGTTAGACAAGACGGAGAGGATTTTAATTCGATTTTCTAAAACTATATTGTAGAATAGGAGGTATTATGGAAAATGAAAAAGGACAATTGGCAATTTGGGTTGAATTGTCATTTCGATTTGAAAATTTTCTTGACGAAATAATTAATTGAGTTCTTCCACTTTCTTAGGCAATAAGGTTTCAGATGTTTTTTGGGGAAAGGCAATAAAAAAACGAGAGCCTTGTCCCATTTCAGACTCAACCCATATTCTGCCCTGATGAAGTTCAACAATCTTTTGGCAAGTTGCCAAACCAATGCCTGTTCCTTTTACATCAGGTTTATTTTTGAGTCTTTGAAACATTCTAAATATTTTTTCTTGGTAGTTGGCTTCAATGCCAATCCCATTATCTTTGACACATATAATATCATGCGTGTCGGTTTGTTGTATGCTGATCTCTATGATAGGAGGCGTGTTTTCCTTTGAATAGATAATCGCATTGTTAATGAGGTTTTGAAGTAGTTGTATGGTTTTGGTTGCATCACAATAGATATAGGCATCATCCGTAGATGGTATCGTAATTTGTGCTTGGCTAATATTAATGTCATTTCTAAGATTGAGTAAGGCTCTTTCAGCTAAGTCGTGGAAATGAACCTTGTGAAACTCTAGGTTTTGATCCGTCGTTGCATGATTAAGCAAGTCAGAGATCATCAGAGTCATATGTGAACACGACTCTTGAATCAGGTTTAAGTACGATAACTCTTCCTTTTGAGTCAGTTTTTTTTCGAGTAATTTGACAAAAGCTTTGATCGTATTGAGGGGCGACTTGAGATCATGAGAAGCCACATAAGCAAAATCTCTAAGCTCTTTGTTGCGTTGAGTCAAAGTAGCCAATTGAGAAGCAACGGTTTCATTAGATGCCAATAATTGGGTATTTAGATTTTGAGAAACTTCTTTTTGATGCTTTAAACGCTTAATCAGTTTTTCCTGTTTTTGGGTTTGTCGGTAGATCCAAGTAACCAAAAAGCTGGCAATCAAAAGTATAGAAAAAAGAATCCCAATAAATAAATACTGTTTTTTGATTAAAATTTCTCCTTCAAAGTAGCTCTGCTGTAATTGAGCATTGACCTCTTTTTCTTTATCCAACCTTTTTTCATTAACAATAATACGTTTAGAGCTAATGGTTGAATTTAACTTATATTGTTGGATGACATCCAATAGATTCGCAACCAATTTATTTTTATCAGAGCTATAGCTTTTGGGATACAGAACATTTAGTCTATCAGTAATATATTGTATGTCTTCTATACTCAATTCAGTACCATATTTCAAAGAACCTTCTAAGGCGTTGATTTCTTTATTGATTTGTTGTGTTTCTTTAAAGATACTGGCTTCTATCAAATAGCTATCACTCAACTTTAAAGACATTCCTGCTTTTTCACCAGCCACCCGACCATCATACAAGCTTTTGAGCGCATTGTTATAATCTTTTTGAGTCAAAAATGCTTGTGCTTCCAAACAAGAAATAAGAAAAAGCCCCTTATTAAATTTTAAGTCTGTCCATATTTCTTTGGACTTTTTAATATAATGTAAGGCTTCGTCAAACTGCTGCTTTGTCAAAAAAATTCTGGCTAAGTTTTGATTGGCGTAGCCTTCACATGCAGGATTTTTGAGTTGTTCCGTAAAACTCAATCCCTTTTTTAGATTTTTTTCTGCTTGTTCATAATTCTGATCTTCCAAATATCCCAAGCCCAAATTTAAATAAGCATACCCAATTTGAATCGTATCATCACAAGCTTTTGCCAAGTTTAAAGAACGATTGAAATGAAACAAAGCAGATTCTACATTATTATCTAGAATATCAACCAGTCCCATATAATTTTGGGTCAAAGTGTATACTTTCTTATTAGTCTCACTAGGATCAGACAAATAAAGCTCTTCTGCTTTCAAAAGTACTTCTCTTGCTGCTACGATATTAGAACGATTATAAAGCTGATAACCCAGTATATTGTATGCCTTTATTGCATCTACACACGCTAAATCAATAGTTTGATGACAAATTTGTTCGATGACTTCAAAAGTCATATCTGGATTGTCAGGCTTTTGGTGTAACAACTCAATAATTTGAGCGAGCGAGTCACATTCAGTCGTCAATTGATTGGCGAATACAATGGAGGATTTTAGTACCAAAAATAAAATAAGTACCCATAAATAGTTGTTAATTTTCATTCTTTTCTGTTGTCCAATATAGCATTAATAGTATGAAATCTTTTAAGGAGTCGGGGAACTATTAATTTTGAAGAATGTACCTTAAATTTTGAATAAAACGTACAAGCTGACTTTTATTTTTAGGAGCGAAAGGTAGATCTTTCATCGCAATGGAAAGTCCCGCTATCCGCTCTTATAAATGCAGCCTTCTCTAATAAAAGTCTTTTAATTGGTCCTGCCAAGCTCTTGCATTTATACCGCTCCTATCGGGGCTATTTGGCACAGACACAACCTTTATATCAAGGTCTAAATAAAGCTACAAGTTTATTATAAAAGTCTAATATAGTGAATAAAATTAATAAGATGTAGGTTAGGTATAATAAAAATAACAATTAGATATACCAAACATACAAATATCCTATCTCCTTAAAAAATTAAGTAGAATATTGAACAAAAACTAAATTGTAGAGAACCTTACAGAAAAAAGAAGTTGTAGAGGACAACTTATAATAAGAAAGATAGAGGGGATTGTTTTATGGAGAGATAACGAGGAACAAATATACAGTTTTTTAATAACTATTACAACGTTTGATTGCAAAAAAAGGGAAATAGCCTCTACTTTTTATACAGCTTATTAGAAAAAAGGCTCATCTAGGAATTTAGTGAAATGTAGTTTCAATCGGATTAGTATGCACGAGATGAACCACCAATCCGATTGATAATCTAACAAATAGGTTATGATTTTGACCTACTCCACTAGACTCTTCCATGAACTGAAAAAAATGTTGTCCAGAAGTCATGTCCTTCACCAAATAACATGAACTCGGAGGCTACCCGTCTAAGCTTGCCAACATTATTGCCCTATTTCCAATCAAAGAAAAAACGGGTCGCTTCAATCGGATTGCTACCCACGAAGAGAAGAGGCAATCCGATTGATAAAGAGAAAGGAGTCTTTTAATATAAATCAATCGGATTGCCCGTTCAAATGAAGCATAGCAATCCGATTGAAATGACAAGCTCTCTCTTGGATTATCATGAGGCAACTGGCAATTTTAGACGGGTCGCCAACTCGGAAATACAATAATTGATAATCAATAGACTATGATATGAAATGGTATCAAAAGATAAAAGCACGAACCGTCTCTCCCGCTGGCG
>JAHDBB010000373.1 GCA_020630635.1 Chitinophagales bacterium | reverse complement strand
CTAAGCTATTTGGTAAAGATTTCCACCGATAGTTACCGATCCATATTCGCAGCAAAATCAGGAAAAGAACCGCAAGTCACCAGTCACCCTACACAGGTCACCAATAAAAAAACATCTTCTTTTCCATCAAATGTAACGTTTAATATTTCTAGGTGTCTGAACTATGATAGGAATGGAACAAAAATAAATGTTCATTTTCTGCGTCAATATTTTCTAATCTACTGCGTTAAAAAGCCTCATAATAGCTCCTGCTATTCTTGCGTTTTTTGTCTTGTAGATCTAAAAAATCTTTTTGCTGAGAAATGTCCATTTATTTCCTATCCATTCCTTAATTTCGCACCATCAATAGATTTTTTACTAAAATATTCTTAAAATCCCTCAAATTTGAAATTTTAAGGGATAAAATGGCTTTATTTAAAGTTAGATTCACCTCTTTTTTTGATAAAAAAGGTCACTTTTTGCTATTTTTAGCCAAAGTCAATACTCAAAACCTATGAAAATCAAGTCTATAAAAATAGAAAAACTTTTTGAAGTATTTGATTATGACATTCAATACACCAATGATGAAAACATCCTCATCATTACAGGTCCCAACGGCTTTGGAAAGACCCAAATATTGAATATCATCTATCACTTATTCAATGGTAAGTTCTATTTTTTTCTAATGCTTGAATTTCATAAAATTACGCTTGCTTTTGATGATGAAAATATAAGGATTGAGATGCTTAAAAGTACCAGAAAAGGGAAAGAAGATGTTGTATTGGTTTTTTATGATGACGAAAAAGATCCTGAGCGATTTTTTGTTAGTGATAATTCTATATTAGACTATATACCTGTATCTATTATTATTCTGCAAACTCATAGAGATAAATGGTATATTCCTGATATAAAAAAAACATTATCTACCAAAGAAGTTTTAAGAAAATATGAAAATCAATTATCTGGAAAAATTCCCATTGATAATAGAAGAATACAAAATATCTTAGACAAGATACAAGCCTATTTGATAAAAGAACAAAGACTATTTAAAAGAATTCAAATATTAGATAATGAGGCGGAACATGTAAAAATAGAAGAAACCATAGATACTTTTGCACAGGAGCTACAAATTTTGATAGGTTTATTTACTAAAAAATCCTACGAACTTTCACAAGATTTAGACAGTTCTTATCCAACAAGATTGATTTCAGAAAAGGAAAAGCTATCTAAAGAGGAATATGATAAGCGTTTTAATGAAGTTAAGAAAAAACAAGATTTATTAACTAAACATGGCTTATATGATGGAAAACAACAACCATTAGAGTATAGTGAAGAAGATGCCAAAGCTCTCCTAGTCTATTTAAAAGACTTAGAAAAAAAATTAGAAGTATATGATGACTTGATAGAAAGATTAGAACTATTTACGACTATTTTGAATGAAAGAAGATTTTTGTTTAAGTCCATTTATATTGATAAAGAAAAAGGCTTTTATTTTAAAACAGATCGAAATAAGCTTTTGGAACTTCATCAACTTTCATCAGGAGAACAGCATGAAGTGATTTTATTGTATGAGCTAATTTTTAATACGAATGCCGATATGATTGTACTGATTGATGAACCTGAAATATCGTTACATGTCACTTGGCAAAAAGAATTTATCAAAGACCTTATTAAAATCATCGAATTGCAAAAGTTTCAAGTTTTGATAGCGACTCATGCGCCTTCTATCATCAATGGTCGTTGGGACTTGGTGTATAATCTTGACAAAAAAGTGGTACATGAAACCGAGTGATATTACTTATCAAGATAAACTGGATGAGTTGATATTAGATGTTCGACATCCCAATACACAAAGGCAAAAAACCGTATTTATTTTGGTTGAAGGAAAGACAGATGTTAGATTATTTCGGAAATTATTGGATACTGATAAGTTTAAGATAGAGTATATACCTGGTGGTAAAGTAAAGTTAGAGGAAGCATTGAATCATCTTCTTAGATTATATGTATTGATGGCAGCTATTAGAGATGCAGACTTTTTACATCTTACAGATGAAGATTATGAAGTCGAAAATATATTTTTGACAGATGAACATGATATGGAGATGATGCTTTTGGCTCAAAAAGAAGTACTTAATGCATTATTCTTTGAATATACAGATGTGGTAGAAAGAGAGCATATCTCAAAAAGAGACGAACTTTTAGAAATGGTCCAATCTATCAGTTGCTTGAAATGGCTCAATGATTTAGAAATATTAAAGCTGAAATTTGAAAAAGTAGACTTTCAACACCTTATTGATTTTGACAATCAGAGGGTTGATGTATCTTCTTATATTCAAAATTTGCTTTCTCGTTCACCCAATGCCAAAATCAAAGAATTAACGGTTTTACAAAGCAAGGTAAATGATTTGATAGCCCAAAAGCCAGACTTATTGCAAGTAACCAATGGACATGATGCCATCAAGGTTTTGACAAGCTATTTTAAAAAAAGACAGGATCAAAAAGGTCTGAATTACAAAACGATAGAAAGTGCTATTAGAATTGCTTTTACAGTAGAAACTTTTCAAAAAACCAAACTGTATCAACAACTTAGGAATTGGTTAGCAACTCATCAAATTGAAGTCTAAAATCAACTAGATAGAGTAGAAGACCATGCAAAATAGCCCCGATAGCAGTGGTATGCATGCGAAAAAATGACATTTTTCTAAAAAATGTCATTTTTAGAGTAGGCATAAGAACGGATAGCGGGACTTGCCAACACGACGAAGGACTTTAACTTTCGCTCCTAAAAAAACAAAATACTCTTTACTTCATTCTTTAGGATGAAGCTACGAAAAAATCAAGAAAAGAACTGCAACTATTGACCATCGACTAAAAATAAAAAATATTAATACTACAAAAACATTGATAACTATGCAGCAAAAACAAATTGTATCGCTTATCCTTTTACTACTTTCAGCGAACATTACCGTATCTGCCCAAAAATTAACAGGTACTTTTGCCGATCAATCTATTAGTGGAAAAACGATTGTATTATCGGAAGTATGGGGCGATGAAACCCAAAAATTGGATTCGACTCGCATTAGTAACAACGGAACGTTTGAAATAACCCTTCAAGGCTTAGAAAGAGGCTTTTACGAATTGTCCTTGAACGATAGCACCAAAGCCGAGTTTTTGCTCAATCCAGAAGAAGCCGAAATAGACCTTTTCTTTGGGCGATTGGATGACTTGACCAGCGGAATGACGGTAGAAAAATCAATGGAAAATAAATTGTTCAATCAATGGATGGTCAAAAAACAATACTTGACCTCAGAAATCCGAGAATTGAATAAAAAGCGTAAAAAAGTCTCTAAAAAGAATAAAGGTTTGCGCCAAAAATACACCAACTCTATTGACAGTATTCGAGTAGTACGACACGACTATTTAGAAGATATGGTCAACGACTATCCGAATACGGCTTTTGCTAAGTTTCACCAACCTTATATTTTACCCAAATATGTGGCAGGACAAGCCGATTCCAAAGGCAAAACTTATGACAGCAAGCAGGCGTTTCATACTGCCCACTTTTTTGATAATGTAGACTTTCATGACAATGAATTGATGAGAAGCCATGTTTTTCCAGATCGCATCTTTGAATATTTTAAGTATTATACCAAAATGGACCCCATCAACTTTTATCGTTCTACTGATAAGATTATGGATTTATCAGCAGGAAGTGATGAAATCAAGCAATTTTGTTTAAAGTCACTTTTACACATGTTCAATGAGAAAGGCCCCAAGTATGCTTTCCAATATGCCGTAGAAGAGTATCTCTTTTCAGGTTCTTGTGGAGATGTAGAATTAGAAGATGGTCTGCAACTATTGGCAGATGTATATGAGAGTCTTTTGCCAGGCAATAAAATCCCCAATGCCATTATGCCAAGTACAGAGGGCGGAAACTTGGATATTTCACAAGTAGCAGCTAAAAATTTAGGAACCGTTTTATTTTTCTGGTCATCTCATTGCAAATACTGTAAAGCTGCCCTTCCAGAACTCAAAGAAATGTACAATGAATACAAAGACCAACAAATTGAGTTTATCGGTATTGCGATTGAGAATAACAAAGATGTCTGGACCAATTCGGTTAAAAACTATGGGATTGAATGGCTCAATGGTTCAGAATTAAAGGGCTGGAAAGGGCAAGCAACCAAAGATTATAAAGTTCACAAAACACCTTATTATTACTTTTTGGCACACGATATGACCATTATTTCAAAGCCTAAAAATCAACACGAACTCAAAACAGATATAGAAAAGTTGGTAGCGAATTAAGCAACATTTGTTATGGACTTTTAACGATATAGGTTTATTTTTGCCACGAATATGCGAACACTATGAAAATCGTGTATTCGTGGCATTCTTTTTATGTGACTAGGTGATAAAATCGTTATCTGAAAGATAGGATATACAAAACAAAAACATGAGTAATCAAATAATAGATAGAGACTTAATTGAGGTACAAGCCGATATTGACCAACTCTTTCACCATCTCCATCAATTGACTATGGAAATCTCCAATGAGTCCATGTCCGAAACCATCAAGGATATTCGCAGCAAACTCAATGAGCCATTTCTATTTGTGATTGTAGGAGAAGTAAAAGCAGGAAAGAGTAGCTTTGTCAATGCACTACTAGATACAGGCAGAGATATATGTAAAGTCGCTCCCGACCCTTGTACCGACATCATTCAACAGATTATGTACAGTGAGGATGAATCCATTGAAGATGTCAACGAACACCTCAAAAAAATCCGCATTCCTGTTCCTATTTTAGAAAAAATCTCCATTGTCGATACACCTGGAACCAACACCATCATCGACCATCATCAAGAGATTACCGAGCGATTTGTACCACATAGCGACTTGATTGTTTTCGTATTTGAAGCCAAAAATCCTTACCGTCAATCAGCGTGGGAATTTTTCGATTATATCAGCAAAGAATGGCGTAAAAAAGTCATCTTTATTTTACAGCAAAAAGACTTGATGACTCCCGAAAATCTCACCGTCAATATTCAAGGAGTCCGCAACCATGCGATTGAAAAAGGCATCGAATCACCCAGAGTTTTTGCGGTGTCAGCCTTACAAGAAAGAGAAGGTAAAAAGGACATTAGCGGTTTTAAAGATTTAAGGGAATTTATCGTTGATAATATTACAGGTGGAGATGCATTTAGACTCAAGATGCAAAGCAATGTCAGTACAGGACGACAGATTCTCACGGGTATTAGTGAAGGAATGGAGATGCGAAAACAACAACTCAAAGCCGATCATGCTTTTAGGGATGAGATTCGGGAAGCGATGGATGACCAAGAACAAAAGTCGTTTGAACGAGTGGATAAAATGGTGCAAAACCTCTTACAAGATTACGATAGAATCACAGGAAATGTACGCAAAGAATTTTTGGAAGGTCTCAACTTCTTTAGTTTAGCAAGTCGTTCAGTTCGTTCCGTATTTTCCTCCAATGAAAAGTCGGTCAAAGAATGGCTAACGGATTTGACTCGTCGTTTAGAAAAGGAACTTCGCACCAACTTTCAAACCAAGTTGGAGGACAGCATGACGGATATTTCGGACAGCATTAAAACAATGGTTAAGCTCGTTGATTTAAAGATGAAAAACAACCAAACCATCTTACCAACGAACCATGAAATTTTTGGTGAAATCGCTGAAAAACGCCAAGATGCGATCAAAGCCATTCAAAAAAATTATTCACAATTTGTGGACAATACCGAGAACTTTATAGACGAAGAGATTTTTCCGAAAGCCAAATCTTATGCGCCTGATGTCGCAGCAGGTGGAGGCTTGGCGGTGATTGGTGCGATATTGGCAGCCTCTTCACACACCTTAGTTTTTGACATTACAGGTGGGATTATTGCAGGTTTGGGTTTACTGTTTGCAGGTGTCACGCTCTTTTTCAGAAAGCGACAAGTTGTTCAAGCATTCGATGAGGAAATTGCAAAGGGTAGGAGAGAGTTGGAAAAATCTTTGGATGAGCAAGTGAAGGCTTATACCACCAAGATCAAAACCAAGTTGGACCAAAACTTTGACCCTTTCGATATTCATGTCAAACGAGAGGAAAAAGAGTTGATTGCTTTAGATGAAAAGGTCAAAAATCTACAAGTTGATATTAATGAAATTTCGGCAGAGTTGGGGACGAGTAGTTTGTAAATGAGTCCATAGTCGAAGGTCGATAGTCCATAGTTTTTGGTGATAAGTGATAGTGACTGATGACTTTTCGGTTCAGGTGGTGATTTTTCTCTTCATACAACTAGAAACAGGATTAAGAGGATTAGAGGATTTGCTTGATTTTTCGGTTCACTTAGTAAGTTTGAGTACAAAATAAAATCTTACTAATCCTATTCCTATTTTTGGAGTATTCTTTGCTCAATAGATGGAAAATGAAACTTTTTCAAAATGAGTAAACAAAGTGAGCGAGCTTTTGAAGAACGTTTCCTTTTCTCTACACATCTGTTTACGCAAAGAATGTTAATAGAGAAGCGAA
>JAHDBB010000372.1 GCA_020630635.1 Chitinophagales bacterium | reverse complement strand
TTACTTGTATCAACAAGGAATAGAACAAGGAATAGAACAAGGAATAGAACAAGGAGCAAAAGCAGAGCGGTTAAAAGCGGAGCAAGAAAAAATCAATACTATCAAAGCATTGTTGAAACTCAACAGTTTTCCAATGCAACAAATAGCAGATATTTTAAATGTTACCCTTGAAAAAGTTAAGGAAGTGGCAAAGGGTTTAGAGGAATAATTAAACCCTCCAATTTTTATTTACACACTTTATCGGACAGTCCCCAAAAAATAAAACCATGAACACTTTGAAAGTATTCATAGTTTTGACCGCTTCGCCTTTTTCTTAGGAGCAAGTGCCGCCTTGGCGGCTTGTATCGCAGCGAGCAAATCCTTTGCATCGCCATCGGTATCCAACTGCTCCACCAACTCCCCCCGAAAGGCTTTCGCCAGTATCGCCTGCGGCAAATCTGCGACCTTCGCCGCCAATGCCGCATACTGCTCCTCTATCGCATCCGCCATTCCAAATAATCGCTCCACACGTCGGACGATTTCTTGTTGTTCCGTTAGTGAGGGAATACTAATTGCCCAATTTTTAATTTTTGATAAATTCAAATTAGGCTGATTTCCTCCTTTTGCTAATGATCGTATTTCTTGATATTGGCTTAAACAAAAATAAAAAACAAATGATCTAGTCGTAATATTCATCTCTTCATTTACTAAGGCTGCAACTGCTTGATTTGATGCAGCTTCAATTTTCATCCATCCAACTTGACCCCTTGTTTTTCCTTCACCATACATAGCTATCAAAAGTGTTTCTTTAGGATAAACCTTTGCATTGGTTTCCTTTACAGCTTTCTCAGTTATAAATTCTTTTGCCTCAAAAATTAGTTCATTTCTAGCTTGTCCTGATTTTAACCAAGGAATAGTTCCATTTTCATAAAATTCTTTTACTCCTCTCTTTGGTGTTGCACCAGTTTTAACAGAAAATAATTTACCAATATTTGTTTTTTCCCATTCCTCCAACTCCTTCCCCGCTCTCCATTCCTCCGTCAACTTCCCCGTTACTGCCCGTGTCAAGACGGACTGCCGAAAGGCTTTCATCAGTTTCGGAATAAGCTCTAGGCGTTTTTTGACCGCCTCCATTCGCTCAAATAACTTGTCCAACTTCCCTACAATACGCTGCTGCTCCGCTAGGGGCGGAAGGGGGAATGAATGTTTTTTTATAACCGTTTGAGAAATATTGGGCTGAGCTCCACCTTTACCTTTATCTATAAAATTTTGTTTTTCAGATTTTAAATAATAATGTAAAAAAATATTAGAAACCCCTTTAAATGGTTGTCCAACAGCACATGCTTGGTTAGTTGCTGCATCAATTCCAAAAACTGCGGTTTTACCAATAGTAGCACCATACATAGCAATAGCTATTGAACCTTTAGGAAAAATCTTAGCACTTGAATTTTTTAATCCAAGTTCAGTTATAAAATCTTTGGATTTTTCAATTATTCTATTGTTTAAATCACCTGTTTTTATCCAAGGAATTTTACCACCATAATAACTTTGTTCAGAAGTTTTTGGTGTTCCTCCTGATCCCCATTTAACAACTTCTCCTAGATTTGTCTCCACCCACCCTTTCGGTAATTCATTTTCCATTATCCTAATTCTTTTATAATGTTGTTCAACTCTTTGGTGATGGCTTCGATTTCTGCTAGGGCATCTTTGGCGATGTCGATGGGTTCGCCGAGGTCGGCACTATTGGTTAGGCTGTCATCGGCTATCAAGCCCAAGTCTAGAGAGTCATTTTTGGCAGCGATGTCTTTTCTCGTCAAGCAGCTCCAGCGTTCGTCTTTTATCTTTTGGCGGAGGGCATCGTCTATCGCTCCTTTGTAATCGGCTTTGACTCGGTCGAGGGCTATCCCACCCGTATAAGCTGCTACAAAATTGGCAAAGGCTTTCCTCGTAAAGGGTGTCCGTTTTCCGAAGCTGGGCATATTGGTTCGCATATCATAAAACCAAGTATTTTGGGTGTTGTCCGTCTCGGTCGTTTCCCTCGTAAAAAACAGCACATTGGTCTTCACCCCCGCCGCATAAAAAATGCCTGTCGGCAGCCGCAAGATGGTATGCAGATTGCATTTGTTCATCAAATCTTTGCGGATTTCTTGCCCTACACCATCCTCAAACAGCACATTGTCGGGCAGTACCACCGCTGCCCGTCCGTGGGTATTCAAACTCCTATAGATGTGTTGCAAAAAATTGAGTTGCTTGTTGCTCGTTTTATACACAAAATCATCTCGGCTGGGACGGTCGCCGCCTTTCTTCGTCCCAAAGGGCGGATTGGCGAGTACGCCGTCATAGCCTTTGAGCGATTTGCCAAATTCCGTCAAGGTATCTGCCAGATAAATTCGACTATCCAAGCCATGTAGTTTGGCATTCATCAAGGCGAGTCGGTGGGCATCTTGTACCAGCTCTACGCCGCTTAGGGCTTCTTCTTTTTGAAATTTTCGTTTCGTATCATTGAGTTCGTACGCATAATCGAAGCGTTCCTTGAGGTATTCGTCTATGGCTATCATAAAACCAAATGTGCCACAAGCGGGGTCATGCCATCGCTCTCCGAGTTTGGGCGAAAGCAAGTCCACCATAATATTGATCAAAGGACGAGGCGTAAAGTATTGTCCTGCTCCGCTTTTCTTTTCGCCAGCATTTCGTTCTAGCAAATCCTCATAAATATCGCCCATCGTATCCCGATCATTTTCCTCGTACCAGTCGAGCTTGTCGATTTCCACAATAAGCGTATTGAGGTTGACAGGCTTCCGCAGCGAGGTCGAAGCATTGGTGTAAATTTCCTTAATGGTTGTATTTTCGGTCTTCGTGCTGATGTTCGCCAACAAATCCCGATAGCGATCAAACAAGGCTTTATTGTCGGTAATACTTCGTAAGGTTTCCCAACGATACTCTTCAGGCAATTCGTCTTTATACTCCTTGAATTCCGATAATTTTAAAAATAAAATATAGGTCAATTCATTGAGGTATTGGTGATAGGTCACCCCGTCATCTCTCAATATATTACACAAGTTCCATAGTTTACTCGCAATGTCTGATGCACTCATTTATTTTGATGTGTTGATTTGATGTGTTAATGTGCTTAGTTATATTTAATTGATTTAGTTTAAAAAATCTGGAATCTGGAATCTCAAATTTCAAATCTAAACCTACCCTGCTTGCGGATATAAAAACTCATTGAGTTGATCCAAAATACCATCTAGTTGATTATCAAAAATTTTATTCAATCGCTTATAACCGCCTTCATTGCTGAATGGAGCTTTGTCCAAATCTTCTTTTTTGATAATGGATTCTGCAAGCAATTGTTTTTCAAAACGGTCGATCCAATTGAGTTGCTTTTTAGACCAATCCTGTTGAGCTTTAATTTTGGTGATCGCATTTTTAATTCGTACTTCGTGTGCTACCAAATCCGTTCCGATAGCTAGGGAGCGAATGTAGGACACAATATCGGCTGCAATATCTTCATTTTTTGCTTGTTTCCAAGCTTTATTCAACATTCTTGTATTAAAACCTTTTTGGTCGAGTAACAACCGCAGTTCTTTGAGCGATTGTCGGTCGAGGGCAGCGGGTTTAGAACAGATGATGTTGAGGGCAGTGATTTTATTGCGATGCTCTTGGATAAAGGTGTTGAAGCCTTCGAGATAATCTTCAGGTTTTTCGTAGTCGCCATAGCTCTGTTCCATTTCCATAAAAACATCCTGATGTTCGGAGACCAATTGAAATTTGGGTGGCGGTTTGAGTTCATCCAAATATTTCCAAAGTCCCGTATATTGTTGAACCGTTTGTTTGAGTTCGGAAGGATCGGTTGTTTTGAGTTCGCCGATGAGATCTTCAGGCGTTTTGCCTTTGGCATTGTACTCAAATTTTTCGATTTCTTCGCCCTGTACATATTGTTTTTTGCGATGCAATTTGGCGATGATTTGTTCAATTTGTTTTTCGGTTCGATCCACCGATTGGATGCTTTCCATTTCATCCACCAATTGCTGAAAACTCGCTTTCGGATTGATGCTAACGGGTTTCATATTGGTAAAATCTTGTAGAGCTTCATAGATTTTGACTGCATCGTAAATATGAAAAACCTCCTTGTTAATTTCAGGACATAAGCGAGTGGCACGCCCTATCATTTGGTCATACAAAATCCTAGAACGAATTCGCCGCAAAAACACCAAATTACAAATCGCAGGCACATCAATTCCCGTTGTCAGCAAGTCCACGGTCACGACAATATTCGGGTATTTTTCGTTTTTAAACTTGGCTAGGAGTTCTTGGGGTTTGTAGGACTTTCCAGTAATTTTTGCAATCGCATCATTGGGAACACCATCGTCTATTTTTGCAAATTCTTCCTTGAGCAAACTAACCAATAAATCCGCATGACCATCCCTAGCGGCAAAAATCAAGGTTTTTTCTCTGCCTTCTGGATCAAGGCGTTTGACCAATTGCTGCACAACGGTTCGGTTAAAGGATTCCGTGATGACTTTTTTATTAAAGCCCTCCACTTCAATTTTCAACTCGTCTTCTAGCTCATCCAGCTCTACAATTTTGTTTTCTTCTGCATCCAACACTTTGGGCTTTTCTCCTGCCTCCCAAATAATACCTTCCGTATTGAGTTGAGTTTTGATGTTAAATGGCGGTTCGTGGTCAATGAGCCAACCATCTATCACTGCTTCTCGATACGTATAATTAAAGACAGGTTTGCCAAAAATCTCTTTAGTGTGTAGAGCAGGGGTAGCCGTCAGCCCAATCACAAAGGCATCAAAATAATCAATGACCCTTCGATATTTGCTGACATAATCTTTTTGGTCTTTAAATCCTATTTCCTCATCGTCCATTTCTCTATCCAGCAAATACCCTCGATGGGCTTCATCCACAATGATACAATCATAAGTATCAATGGGCAACATCGTCGCCTCTTCTTTGCCATAAAACAATCGCTTGACCATGCTTTGCACCGTTGCGAAATGCAGGCGGGTTTCCGTTTCGGGAATCAATTCTTTGAGCTTGGCAACATGATAAATTTCCGAAAAGGTATTGAGGTCTTCCACCTTATTGTCTTGAAAAGAATCGAAGGCTTGACTCGCCAACAATCGCCGATCCACTAGGAATAAAATCCTCCGAAAACGATTGGATTTGATCAGCCGGTAACAGAGTCCGATGATTGTTCTGGTTTTCCCTGTCCCTGTAGCCATTGCAAGCAAAGCCCGTTGGTCTTCGGGCTGTGCCAATATTTTCTGCTCAACGGCTTGGATGGCTTTGATTTGGTAATTTCGCAAATTCAAACCCGATCCTTGCTGAAGATATTTGAAACTATCTTCTTTAAGCTGTACTTCCGCACGATCAATATCTTGTTCGTACAACTTCTTCAAGCCTTCAGGCGAAAACCACCCTCTAAGGGGTCTGGAAATACTGCGTTCTTTTCGTACATCCCAAAACCAAATACCGCTTTTGGTTTTGAGTTGTTCTAAATACTTGCGACCATTCGCCGAAAACAAAAAAGGTACTTTATTTCCTCTCCAATCGCCTAATAGTTTTGCTTCGTTTGTGGCTTCAGCATTTTCTGAATAGACTTTAGACTGCCTCAAATTGGTCGAAATATCCGCCGAGTATCTTTTGGCTTCTACAATTCCATACAATTCTGTACCAATAAACAGAGCATAATCTGCCCATAAGTTGCCAACTTTCCATTCGGCGATGGCTATGTTTTTTCCTCGTTGAGGTATCGTTCTTTGTGTTTTAAAATTATAGGTTGCGGTGTCCACTATCCAACCCGCTTCTCTCAATTGTTCGTCAATGATGGTTCTGGTTTCCGCCTCATTGAGTTCAATCCGATTGGATTTGTTTTTGGATTTGACTTTGATTTGTTGCTCTTCTTGCTCTGTTAATTTTTTGAGCTGGGCTTTGTATTTTTCCAACTCCTCTTCCAACGAAGCGTATTCTTTTTCTAGGAGATGCAGGGCATGACGAGAATCTAAATTGGGTGGCTTTGAGAACCTCAAATTCTCGAAAGCTTCGTAGTTGAGTTCCCCGTAAGTCTGCACAAACCACTTCGATACTTTGAAAGCAGAATATATTGCCGTTGTGGCATCATTTTCATTTGCTCTGATTTGATGTACGCCAATATTCCCTTTGATGCGAATAGTCGTCAATAGAGATGATATATTGTCCTGAAGAATGCCTTCATATTTCAGATCCTTGATGCGTTGGTTCAAACCATCCTGATAAGGCAAGTCTAGAAAATGAATTTTGTAAATTAGTTCCGTGAGCTTTTCTCCAAACTGTCGCAGTTTGAACACAGAAATTGTAGCATCCGTATAGAGGTGATACTCTGCGGATTGTGCAAGGTTACACAATAATGGAAACTCCAAACGGAGAAAACTAAAGTTAGATTGCTGCATTTGATGGGTGTTAAAAAACACAAATTCTCCTAAAAATAGAAAAATTAACTATATTTAGTCCAACAAGTTAATTGAAAAGTAGTGTTTTCTCGTATTTTGTAACACGATTTTAAA
>JAHDBB010000371.1:3516-6536 GCA_020630635.1 Chitinophagales bacterium | reverse complement strand
ATGGTCGATGGTCGATGGTCGATGGTCGATGGTCGATGGTCGATGGTCGATGGTTGAGTCACATTATCCGTTCTTTGGTGTTGTGTCCTTAACCAACTAGCCCCGAATGGATTAAATTCTAATTTTTAATCTCTAAATTCTAAAAGAGTTCAGTTTCTATCGGTTGAAACCGCAACGATCTAGCCCCGATAGTAGTGGTATGAATGCGGAGAGCTTCAGACCACAAGTCGAAAAGACTTGCGGTAGAGCAAAGCTGCATTCATAGGAACGGATAGCGGGCCTTTTCTACACGACGAAGCGTACTCCTTTCGCTCCTAATCAGAAAAAACCATAAAATGATCCAAAACTATCGACTATGGACTGAAAAACTATTGACTTCTAAGAATCATCGAGTAGATAATTGTGCCTTTTCAAGTTCTTTTAAAATCTTTTTGTAAACCTTAGAGTGTTTTTCTGCTTGCTTTTGTATCGTAATTCGTTTTGCTGATTTAATACCTCCTGAGTAGTAGCGTTGAAACCAAGGAAAGACAAAAAGTAGAGCCTCCCAAAAAGTTGCAGAGAAAGCCACAGAAATGAACAATGTATAAAATGCTACATTAATCAAGAGAGAATTGATGCCTGCTGAAAAATCTCCTGCATACATTTGTCCCAGACCAGGTATAAAGACACTTAGCCATTGTGCCAGTTGTGGATTTAAACGACTGACCTTTTCATTCTTGACAAATAGGTCTTCGATAGCAGCAGTTGCTTTAGGATTGTCTTTGACTAAGTATAGAAAATTTTCTTTGGCTGCTTCAAAGTTTTCCTGTCCAAATTCAACGATACCCATATAAAAATGTTTCTTGTTTTTAAAATAATGAGGTAATTCGGCAGGAAGATTGTAGAGTTCTATCAGTGCATATTTGAGCTGACCTTGTTGGAGTAAACAGTTGGTTTTGTTAAAAGACATCTCATATTTTAGACTATCATTGTCTGTCAAATAATAAGCAATGTCATAATATCGAACGGCTTGGTCAAAGTTTTGGGTAGCATGGTAACATTGAGCAAGAGATTGGTAAGCATCCTTGTAGGTTTTTTCTTTATCGAAGTAAATGACTCTCTGTAACGTCTCGATAGCCTCATGATACTGCCCCATTTGAATACGGTCTTTGGCAAATAGATAGCTTGTTTCCAGATTTTGACTTGTAAGAGAATTTTGACTAAAAAGGAAGCTTATAAATAAAATGAAAATGTATCTAAAAACCTTCATGGGCTAAAAATTCTTTTTGAAATGGTTTTGGATTTTTGCTCTAAAAGCATCGTTTTTTCGTTTATTGTATTTCTTGGCAGAGCGAAACGATCCCCAAATATTGCCTGTGTAAAATCCTAGTGAAATGGCTCCAAATACCCAACCTCTTATGCTCTCTACTCCTTTTTGTTTGAAACCTCGATAGGCTTGGAAAGCGGTAGTGCCTACCAAAATCAGACTAAAAATACCGTCTTGCCAATCGCCTGTGTAAAATTTGCCGGTACCTGGTACAATGATGGATAGGGTCGTTGCTAACAAAGGGCTTTTGTATTCCAATCTTTGACCTTCTAAAGTCATTTTTTCAAAAAAGTCGGTTTCCTTCATATTTTCCTTTCGTGCCAATTCTGTTGAAAGACTGGCTCCTTTCCAGTTAAGATTGTGCAAAAACATACTGGTACTACAAAATACCTGTTCTCGTCTTGCCAAAGTATTGGGCTGCTGTAAAAAGTAATTGAGTTGAATGAAGTCCTGAATTTCAAAAAGATCTTTGGTGTAGTGTTTGGAGAAGTTTTTGGGAAATTGGGTGAAATCGTAGTCGTATAAACTTCTGGCTCGTTGAATGGCTTGTATTTTTTGATTATCAAGGCTCAATGAACGGACAATTTGCAACTTGATGCTATCGGGTTGTTTGCCCAAAAATAACACCCTTTCGTATTCTTGACTGGCTAATTGATATTGTTTGGAAGTAAAAAGGTAGTTGGCAAATTCTAGAGAATGTTGATAATCATATAAATCTTGTGCGTGGATAGAACCAAAGACCAATAGACCTAAAATGGTGCAAAAGAAATGGCGTAGCATGGAGTAAGGTAATGTGAGCAATGTGTTTGTTTTGGGTGACTGGTGACAAAGAAGGTGTTAATCGACAGGATCAATGAGCAAACCTGTATTTCTATCCATTGGGTATTGGTGGCGATTGAGAGAGTTGCAACGAGTAAGACGGTCAAAGCCTTGCATCATACCTCGCAGGGGACCATGTTGTTGGACACATTGCAATCCATAAACAGAGCAAGAAGGGGTGAAATTGCAAGCAGAGCCATCTTGAGATGAAACAAACTTTTTGTAAAAGAGAAACATGGTTCCAAAAACTAACTTGACTTCTTTTTCGCTTTTTAAACTGCTCATTTCTTTGTAATCTATAGGAGGTGGAGGCTCAAAAATATTTTGCATAGAACTAAGATCAGCGGCACTTTGAGCTGAAACAGCATTACTCATTATAAGCATCGACATCAAAATCATACATGGTTTCATCAGACATTTCATTGATCTTAACATTTTTGTAAGTTGTGACTTTATAATAATCTTTCGCAAGATCGGGAGTTATTTGAATAACTTCTGTAGGAAAAGCTACCCCATCAACGGTGGTATATTTTTTAAAAAACTGTTTGCCTTTTACATGGTCTTCTGGATCAAAAAAGACTACACCAAATAGCGTTTTATCCTTTTGAGAAACAACGGTTTTGCCAAAATACTTCGCCATGTTTTCAGGTGGAGTCCAAGTCGTGATGACCATTTGTTCTGTCTTTTCAATGTCTGTAATTTTGAAGGGTGAGTTTTTCAGCCCATAATGTTCCAATGCTCCATTGAGTGCCAAATTGAATACAGAAAACATATTAGAGTTGCCAGAATGCGTACGCTTGACATTTTGGTCTGCATCAATGACCATCAACAAAGTATCCATCATTATGATGGTCGTCGGTTCGGGAAATTGGATGTCGTATACCAACTTATTGAT
>JAHDBB010000371.1:0-3416 GCA_020630635.1 Chitinophagales bacterium | reverse complement strand
TTCTGTTTGGATCATTTGTTCATCCAAATCAAAAAGACTCGCATTGCTAGCTTGTACGTAAGCTGTTGTAAGGAAAAGTGCTACAATAAATGTGAAAATTTTTCTCATAACCAAATGGGTTTAAAAATTTAAAAAATGAGTATAAAATTAAGAATTATTTTGTGTATTTAAAATTTTTCTTTCAATTCAATATAACTAATTAAAGTATTAGTTCTATAAATAGTGACGCAATTTAGTTGTAAAGGTTGGAATGTCAAAATTTAATCTCTAAAAAACGGTCTATTTTTAAAACATTTTTGTATTAGGGTAAAAATGCACCATCTTCTTAGAAAGATTAGTTGTGTTTGGAGGAGCGAGCGTTTCATCTTTCATCGTAACATGAAGTCCCGCTATCCGTTCTTATGCGTGTCGCCAACGTTTTCCGAAGCCAACGCCTAGACACGCATACCACTTCTATCGGGGCTAGGTCGTTGCAGCTACAACCTATAGTAACTGAAGCGTTTTAAGATTTTGGTACTAAAAAATCATTCAGACTTATGTTGGAAAGTGGACAGTCCGTTTTTTAACTTTTATTTTCCCTCATTTTTTGTGCCTTACTAAAATAATCCCTAATTTGTTATAGTTTTTTATGAAAAACCTTACTTTGGCTACAAATTTGTTGCAAAAAAAGGAACTGCTTGCATTTCTTTTGTGTATGGATACATAAGGTAGGAAATTAGCTTGGTAGATGAAAAATGAAATTAGTTTCTGGTGCTAAGAAGTACTATCCTCAACTATCTAGCCCCGATAGTAGTGGTATCCCCTTTGTAGCGCAAATTCACGAATTTGCGCTACAAAGGGGATGAGAACGGATAGCGGGACTTTCCTTTACAACGAAGCATCTTACCCTTCGCTCCAAATAAAAATTATCAATTTACAAACCCTCTATGATACGATTATCACTCTTCTGTTGTCTTTTGAGTTGCTGGACCTTACTCACACAGGCTCAACTGACAGATAATTATGAAAATCTACGCCTTACAGGCAATCTTTCCAAAGACTTTACGACTTCTACTTCGGTGAAGTTCAAACGAGATCAACAAAAAGTTTCTAAAAATAATAAAAAGTCTATCCAAAAAGCGGAAGAGCGTTTTTATGAATCCAGCCATTTTAAGATTGGAGAGTTGTTGTTGAGTGGCAAAGTATTGGTCAATGACCCCATCACCAATTATGTCAATAAGGTAGCCGATGAGTTGTTGAAAGACGATCCAACTCTTCGCAAAAAAATCAGAATCTATACCGTTAAGTCGCCTTCTGTCAATGCTTTTACCACCAATGATGGGATTATCCTAATCAATTGGGGACTGTTGGCCAAACTTAAAAATGAAGCACAATTAGCATTTATACTTTCCCATGAGTTGGTTCATTACATTGAAGAGCATGTGATTGATAACTTCATCGAAGGAGAAAAAATAGAACAAGGAATTGGAGTCTATAGACGACAATCGGAGATAGACCGCTTCACAGCCCGTACCAATTATAGTAAGGAATTGGAATCAGAAGCCGATATTCATGGTTTCGATATTTTTATCAAAAGTAAATATAATTTAGAGGCAGCTATCGGAGCATTCAATGTATTGGCATATGCTCATACCCCTTTTGCCAATGAACCTTTTGATCTGGATTTTTTAAATATCAAAGATTATTTTACCTTATCCGACTCTCTCAAATTAGAAGATATATCTCCGATAGAAGCGCAAGAGGATGAGGACTCTGATACACATCCAGCCTTGTCTGATCGTAAAATTAAAATGGAGTCTTTGATTGAGAAACATGGCAACGAAGGACGAAAAGATTATCTGGTTTCAAAGAGCATGTTTGAGCAAGTCCAAGAACAATCCCGATTTGAATTGAGCAAACTTTTTTTGTATAAAACGGCTTATGGATATGGGACTTATCACACTTATCTACTATTACAAGATTATCCTGATAACAAGTATTTGAATAAGAATATCGTTAAGGCTGTGTATGGAGTGGCTAAGTTTAGAAACAATGAGGATAAAAAGAAGAAAGACAAAAAGGCGAAATACTATGATGATGAAGATGGGTTTGACTACGAAGAGATCACAGAAGATGGAGAAGATGAAGAACTTTCTTATGGCAATGTCGAACAAGTCTATCACCTCTACAAAGAATTGAGCAACCTCGAAATCACCACTCTTGCGCTTGCTCGTGCTTATCATTATTTGAAGGAATATGATAAAGAAGACCTCGAAATTCAAAAGATTGCGGAGGATTTGGTAAAAGAATTAGTAGTCGAACATAGTTGGAATAGAGATAGTTTTGGTAAAAGAACCCAAGATAAGGATTCTAAAAAAGCGACTTTTGATATGGCTTTTGTCACAGATAGTCCACTATTGACTAAAAGCTTGAGTTATGCGCTCAAAAATAAATCGAAACTTAGAAAGGAAAGACGGGTATTAAGTGACGAGGCTTATAATGATATTCGGGAAGAAATCCGAGACGAAGGATATAGTTTGGGTATTCAAAAGATGGTTGCAGTTGATCCTTTTTATTTAAAGGTCGATACTCGCAACAAATATGCGTTGGATTATCTGGCATCCGAAGAAGCTCGTTTGGACCTTTCTAAAAAGATAAAAGAGAATGCCAAGTTATTGGATATGAATGTCAATATCCTCAATCCTCGTCAATTATCTGCCAAATCTTCTGATAAGTTGGAGGACATTGCCTTTCTCAATGCTTGGTTTTCAGAACGTCTCAACTATGGTTCTATAGATATGGTCAGCGTCGATTATTTACGGACTCAAGAATTGATCAAAAAGTATGGAACGGAGCATTTTTATTGGTCGGGTGCGGCTCACATCAAAGAAAGTGATGTACAAAAAGATATGTTACGTTGTTGTTACAGTTCCCTTTTAGGACCTTTAGCGATTCCCATTTTGCCCACGATTATTGGACCGAGCAAAGTGACTTACTATTATGCCATGCTATTTGATTTAGAAGAAGAAGAGATGCTGCTTTACGATTACAATATCACTAAATTGAAAGACAATCCTGCAACCTTAAATTCCAATATTTATTACAATTTGATGCAGATCAGCACTAAAAAGAGACAGAAGCGTTAAGGCTTTTTTATGTTTTTAGGAGCGAAGGGTTTGATGCTTCGTCGTCATGGAAAGTCCCGCTATCCGTTCTTATCACCAAGCCACCCGAACCCTTTTGCCAATACACATTGGTGATATCACTACTATCGGGGCTAGTTCGTTGCAGTCTCAACCTATAATAACTGAACCATTTTAGAACTTAAGTACCTAAACCTAAATAATCGACACATTTTATGAGGGTCTCTTTTTCACTCATCCTGCGTTATTTTTTCCAGCGATAGCTCGGCTATCACGGCAAAAAATGCCTTGTCT
>JAHDBB010000370.1 GCA_020630635.1 Chitinophagales bacterium | reverse complement strand
GAGGGTGGTAAGAACGGATAGCGGGACTTCCCATCACGACGAAGTTCCCCACCTTTCGCTCCTAAAAAAATAAAACTCATTCAACTATTTTACCATCATCTTGCCACTTACAAAACCTTGTTTATTGCTCAATTGGTAAGTGTAGAAACCATTGGATAAATGACGACCATCAAAAGTAAAACGATTGGCTCCTTCATTTAATTCTAAGGTTTGGCGATGTACTTCCTTACCATTTATATCAAATACCTGAAATTGAAACGCTCCTCCTTGTATAAGTGTCATTTCAAAAGTGGTCGTTTGGCTAAATGGATTGGGTGACATCAGAACATTGGTCGTTGGAGCAAGTACATTTTCTTCATAAGTAAATTCTGACAAAGTGATTATTTCTATATTGAAAGGAGGCTCAAAAGTATTGATACCAAATAAAGCTCCAAATTGAGATTCCAATACCAATACGTACTCATTGCCATCATTTTCGTAATACCATAAACCCGATGAGTCATCCAAGTCTGTTGCTACCACACTTCCCGTAGCAGTCGTGGCATCGGAAAATACCAATTTATAGACTGTTCCCACATTTTCTGGATCTCCTGTATCGTTGGTGGCATAGTACAAAGTATTTTGGCTGTCTACCCAAGAAATTCCATCTGCATCAATGAGGTCCAATCCTGAAACTGTTACTTCTTCTAAAGTACCTGGCGTGCTATTGCTGATAGGTAAATACCACAATTTATTTCCTTGTGAAACGTAAAAACCTCCTTCATTGTCATAGATCGTTCCTCCGATACCGCTGATGGAAGGGTCCCAATCCGCACTGGTAAACCAACTGTCATTGATCGTTCCTGCACTTGGATCAACCTCCATAATTCGAGGACTTGCAAAATCAGTTACATAATATTTTCCATCGACTAGAGATACTGTATGACCTATCGTATTTTCTGGAAGTTCCCATTCGCCTGTCTTTTCACCACTTGCAATATCGTACTCGACTAATTTACTTGGACCTGGAGCACCTCCCGAAAAATCGGCATTGTCCAAAATGCTCAATAATTTTGTGCCATCGCTTTTTAATCCCCACGCTTGGGTATAACCTTCTTCCGCTTCAGCAAATGTTTGTGCTTCTGGATTGGCTAAGTTGAGATTAAACATCTTTACAGTTCCATCTCCTAAACCACTCACGTAAGCTACATTATTGACAATGGTTATATCTTCTGGAAAGAAATCCTCATCATCTGTTGTAAGATTGGCTGGCGCACCTTGCGCTAATTGTAAAACCTCTATATTGAAGGGAGGCTCAAAAGTATTGATGCCAAATAAAGCCCCAAATTGCGACTCCAATACCAATACATATTTATTGCCATCATTTTCGTAATACCATAAACCCGATGAGTCATCCAAGCCTGTCGTTACCACACTTCCCGTAGCAGTCGTGGCATCGGAAAATACTAACTTATAGACAGTACCAGCATTGGCTGGATCTCCTGTATCGTTGGTAGCATAGTATAAGGTATTTGAATTGCTCCCCCAAGAGATTCCATCGGCATCAATGAGGTCCAAGCCTGAAACGCTTACTTCTTCTAAAGTACCTGGCGTGCCATTGCTGATAGGCAAGTACCACAGTTTATTTCCTTGTGAAACGTAAAAACCTCCTTCATTGTCATAGATCGTTCCTCCGATACCGCTGATGGAAGGGTCCCAATCCGCACTGGTAAACCAACTGTCATTGATCGTTCCTGCACTTGGATCAACCTCCATAATTCGAGGACTTGCAAAATCAGTTACATAATATTTTCCATCGACTAGAGATACTGTATGACCTATCGTATTTTCTGGAAGTTCCCATTCGCCTGTCTTTTCACCACTTGCAATATCGTACTCGACTAATTTACTTGGACCTGGAGCACCTCCCGAAAAATCGGCATTGTCCAAAATGCTCAATAATTTTGTGCCATCGCTTTTTAATCCCCACGCTTGGGTATAACCTTCTTCTGCTTCAGCAAATATTTGTGCCTCTGGATTGGTTTGTGTTAGATCAAAAGAGCGTACAGTACCATCACCCAAACCGCTGACGTAAGCTACATTGTTAGCGATGACTATATCTTCAGGATAGAATCCTTCATCACTGATTGTTATTTCATCTATTTGTGCTATCGAATGAGCAGTAGAAAGAACAAGCATGAATAGTAAGAGAATATTTTTTTCCATTTTTTTTGAATATTAAGCCCTTCATGTGCATTTCTAAGGAGTACACATTTTATAATCGGCAGTTTAAGAAATAAGTATATAAAGTTACACTCATTCTGTGAAGCACGGATTATCAAAGTGAATACAAAAATGGTAAAAGTGTAACTTTGGGCTTATGGCTGTTGGCGATATTTTAGTGGAGTACTGCCTGTATTTCTCTTAAAAAATTTAATCATATTGGCGGGTTCTTCAAATCCTGTTTTATAACTTATTTCATTGACAGATAGAGATGTGGAAATTAAATAACGTTTGATTTCGACTGTTACAAAATTATCTATAAAAGCCTTGACTGTTTTGCCTGTCAACCTCTTTACGATGTCATTTAGCAATTTGTAAGATACGAATAATTTCTGAGCATATTTTCTTGAATTTCTGGTATTTGCATACTCACTTTCAAGCATATCTTTGAATTTACTAAATGTTTCTAACCAATGCATATTGACATTTGGAATCGCTCGGAGTTCTTTGGCTCTTTCAGCTTTAATCAACAGCACTCTAAGCAAGGAGGCTAATATCTCTGACTTCGCAAAATCATTTTTAGAGTAGTATTCTTTGTGTAGGTCTGCGATCAATTCCACAAGGATGTCTTCTCCCATTTCTTCTTGATGAATGACAGGACTTTCAATATGGTAATTGAATAACCTGTTCAATCGAAAGTTGTCAGTCAGAAAATAGTGTTGATTGACAAATAAATGATTAAAAACAATGCCAAATCCATTGGCTTCTTGCAATTTTTTGTTGAAGTAATGAACCTGATTTTTAGTCACAAAAAGGGCGCTTCCTTCTCTTAGTTCGTAGGATTTAAAATCAACAAAGTGGGTATAAGTATTGTTGGTTACTAGGAGGATAAGGTAAAATTTAATTTTATGTGGTGTAAAAGGATCATGGTCTGTGGCTTGACTCAACATGGTAAAAAGTTGCTCAAAACTCATCACCATGATATTTTTTGAGTGTTTTTCTAAATAGATTTCTGGTAGTTTTTTGGTCATATTTTAACTTTTGGCTGCATTAAAACTTTATTTTTTTGGAGCGAAAGGTTTTTCTTTCATCGCAATAGCAAGGTCCCGCTATTCGTTCTCATCCCTCTTGTAGAGCAAATTCATGAATTTGCTCTACAAGAGGGATACCACTACTATCGGGGCTATTTTTGTAGGGTCTGGGACTTTTAGTTCCAGATTCAGCCTTCTAAAGAATGCTGTAAATATATTGGTGGTTCGTAATGGATTAAATTCTAATTTTTAATTTCAAAATTCTAAAACGGTTCAGTTACTATGTGTTATGACCTTTCAAAAATAGCCCCGATAGTAGTGGTATGAATGCAAATGCGTTGGCTTAACAAAACGCTGGCTGCATTCATAAGAACGGATAGCGGGACTTTATGTTACGACGAAGTACCCAAACTTTCGCTCCTAGAAAGAATCGCATTTATAATTTATCATTCACAATTCACCATTATTAATTCCTTTCGCTTCTCTAAAAGAAAAAACACTAAATGAACAGCATTCATCATTTACAATTTATCATTCATCATTATCTAAGGCTTGCTTGTCGCCTCCACCCTATCGTAAACCAAGTGACCAATACTAAAAATCCTAAGCTGGAACAAATGAGCATGATGAGAAACCAGTCCATATAGTTGAGATAGTACAAAACATTTAGACATGCAAGTGCCATAAGTAATCGTGTATATTCTGCGATCCAAAGCCATTTTTTATGCTCTAAAATCGCTCCACAAACGGTAGCTGACAGGATCAAAACACCTGCTAAAGCAACTTGGAAAAAGAAACTCAATTCTTCAAAATGCAGCATGTAAACGAGTAAGCCAAAGGTAATCATCAAAAATTGAACGGTAACATAAATACGCATGGCATGATTGTCTTCATCGTATTTGGTGTCATTTTGAGCAATGGCAGGAGCTTCTTGAAAACCACCCAATTCTTCGGGTAACCAACCAGGTCGAGCAAAAATAAGTTTGATCTTATCTTTCCAGTTAGACATTTTAGAAGCAGCTTGCCACATCTCAATGTAATAATGAAAGTTTGCCCATGTTGGATTCCAGCTATTCATTTTTTTAGTAATGCCGTAATGTGGTCTTTCCTTTTCTTCTATAAATGTACCAAATATTCGGTCCCAAATAATAAAGGTCGCTGCATAGTTTTTATCCAAATACTTGGGGTCTCTGGCGTGATGTACTCGGTGATGAGAAGGCGTATTAAAGATGTACTCAAACCATCGAGGCAATTTGTCAATGGCTTCGGTATGTACCCAAAATTGGTAAAGGGTCACAAAGGCAGATGCCGATAAAAACACAACGGGCTGGAAACCTAAGATGGGAATCGGTAAAAATATAAACGCAGCTAAAAGAGTGTGAAACCAACTTTGTCGCAAAGCTACGCCCAAGTTAAAATCCTCGCTTTGATGATGCACAACATGTGCGCCCCAAAAGAAGTTGACTTCGTGTCCCCAACGATGCGCCCAGTAATATAAGAAATCAAAAAAGACAACACATAAAATACCAGACCACCAAGTCGTGGGTATCTCCATCAAAGCCCAATTTTGCGAAACCCAAATCATAGAGCCAATGACAATACCTTTGGTCAATAAGCTAGATATTTGACTGCCAATCCCTAAATTCAAATTGGTGATGGTATCATTAAAACGATAGTATTGTTTGCCTTTTCGACGACCATGCCAATACTCTAAGAACATCAATAAAAAGAAGGCTGGAATCGCCAGCATCATCACATAATCCATTTGCTTAATTATTTAATTCAAAAAACGAAATTAATCTAATGCTTTTCTTTCAAGTCTGCAAAATATGAGTAGATTATTTAAGTTTATCTTCTAAAAAATTCCCACTTATATCATGGCTGATTAGCAAATAATGTGTTATTATTGTAAGAACAAATAGTTGCAAAAGTGCCTTAAAATGTACCCTAAAAGCTAAATTAGGAATGCAAGTATTTGATTAACAATCGCTTGTTATGATTATTAAAAAATCATACGAATTTATAAAAATATAAACATGCAACAAAGACATTGCAAAATCTGCCAAAAAATCCTTAAAGGTCGGCGGGATAAGATTTTTTGCTCCACTTCTTGCAAAAACGAGTATCACTCTAATATTCTCCGAGAAGCCACTGCCGCTACTGCACAAATTGATAAAATTTTGCACCGCAATCGCCATATTTTATTAGAACTGTTGGGCAATGATGGCAACAAAAGGCGCATTCATCGCTCCGAGTTGGATAAGAAGAAGTTCAACTACCAATACCACACACATCTCTATGTCAATTCTAATGAAAAAACCTATTACTACATTTATGAGATGGGCTGGATGGAATTTTCCAATCAAGAAGTATTAATCGTCAAATGTTGAAAAGCTAAGGAGCTTCCAAAGCATCCTTTTTTTGGATGTTTCTTTTAAACGCTTTAAAATCAAAAACCAAACCCAATTGGACGGCTGTTTTATGATAATTAAAACTAGCCTTAGGCATATCTATGTGTGAAAGTCCAAAAAAGCAGCGTAATTTGGGTGGTCCCAACTCCAATTTAACACCTATTTCATTGAAAGCATAAGGATCATTGGCATCTATAGCTGTAAGATCAGAATAGACATCATTGTTGACTTCTCCATACAAAAAACCAGAAGAATAATCTAAAATCCCTCTTCGATAAGTCGTACTAAAAACGAGTACTTCGTACTGTAAATGCATCCCACCTTGTATGTAATACTTATTAGAATTGAGTTGCAAATCTCCTGTATTAAACCCCAAGTTCTGTATCAAAGAGCGTCCTTTTCCATAACCAGCATACAAATCAAAAAGAACCCCATTTCGAGTATTCGGCTGGGTCTGTCCTGACTCTGAAAAATAGTAAGTTCCAATCGCTCCTTCCAATAAATTGATCTTATTATCACTTTGTGTGCTTCTCAATATCGTACTAGAAAGAGCCAAATGTTTGATAGGACTATACCCTACTTGCATATTCAGTTGTAGCGCATTTTCCCCACTCATACCGACCCCAATAGAGGACTTAAAATCTTTGGCATCTTGCAACCTCAAAGAATGACTAGGTGGTGGCACATAGTAATAATTAGCACAAGAGCTCCACAACAACAGCATCAATAAACTGGTTATTTGCAATAAGATGGAGGATGTTTTTTTCATACTTTTACATTTCTCTTTACTTAGATATTTTTCTTTTGGAGCGAAATTTTTGGTGCTTCGTCGTGATGGAAAGTCCCGCTATCCGTTCTTATAAATGCGCCAAGTTTTAGGTAGCCAGCGCATTGCATTTATACCACT
>JAHDBB010000369.1 GCA_020630635.1 Chitinophagales bacterium | reverse complement strand
TAAAACTACAATTTACTAAATAATAGCCCAAATATTCCCATGTATTTTATCTGATATATTTTTCAAAAAAAGAGCGTCGAAAAAAGCGTTAACAATTGAATTTCACAATATTATACTATCCAAATTTGTCATTTTTTGGAGCGAACAGTTGGGTACTTCGTCGCAAAGGAAAGTCCCGCTATCCGTTCTCATCCTCCTCGTAGAGCAAATTCGTGAATTTGCTCTACGAGGAGGATACCACTACTATCGGGGCTAGATCGTTACAGTCAGAACTTCTTATACAATTGCTCAAAATCCATTTTGTAACAGATCAAAGTGCTTTAGAATTTAAAACAACAAATACAAAAATCCTTATATTCTTTTTGATTTTTTATAAAACTCTAACACCCTTTTAAAACTTTCTAATCTCAAACACTTAACGATATAAAAACATTTATTTTTTAATACATAAATATCTACTGAACAAATAATTATTATAATATAATTATATAAAATTTTAAATTTTATTATAAAACCGCTATTATTCAAGGTTTTGAAAATAATATTTTCTGAAGGCAAAATGTCATTCCTTATAAATTTTAGCAACTATTTTTCTTTTTTAGCGTAAATAGAATTGTTTGCTTTCCTCCAAGTTTTTTTTTTACAACTTTACCATTAGATAATCTCTTAGAGATTCTTGTCCCACAAATACAAAACTCTTAAAGATGGTCTTTTGACAAGTTGTTAGAAATACCCCCTTCCTCTCCCAATATTGTTTCACCAATGGTCCCACTATGTTTAATGATTGGATTAAAGGGCGACTTATATTCCAAAGTCAGCTCATCTTCCTCTATGGAATACTATTGTCTATTTGCTTTTCTCAAGAAGCATTTGGTCAATTATTTATTGAAGTACAAAACCCTCAAAATCTCAATAGTGAATTGGTTAATGTCTGTGAACCTGTTCCAGATATATTTCAAATTGAGATCTTAAATAACCAAAGTCCTGCTACTGGTAGTCCTGTTACAGATATTATGATTACACCTGACATGCTAGGAGGACTCACTTATGTACCTGGCAGTCTGATGGACATATCCGCAGCAGGCGTAGTTCCCACCACTGAGTTCGACCTCACCGATTTAAACAATCCTATTTTTACGGTTGACACCTTATATCCTGGTGAAAGAGCCTTGTTTACTTTTGAAGTAGTTGCAGATTGTGAAGCCATACAAACCGTAGCTGATTTAGCAGCAGCAGGATTAGACACCAACTTTGATGTCTTGGTCGCCTTCGATGGAGGTACGATGCCTCCCGAAAATACAGGCAACTTTTCCATCTCCAAACCCTCTCTTACCATCCTCAATAACATCAATCCTTTGAATCCTCCTGTTACTTTAGGAACGGTTTTTTCCAAAGATGTAACCATTGCCAATGGAGGACAAGGTGACTTAGACAAGTTATTTTATTATGTCTATTTTCACGATGGTATTCAATTAGATTCTTTGACAATCAACGGAACAACGATAAATGCTCCTGAATTTGTTATCTCTAATGATACAGGTTATTTATGTATTGACTCTACCATGATTTTCAACTATGCAACGGATGCCAATGGAGATCCATATACTTTTGGCTTAGGCGATCAGTTGGTTGTGACAGAACATTACACTGTTATAGAATGTAATGAAAATGCAGAAAGTTTGCATTCGGTTTATTGGGGATGTGATGGTGAAGTTTGCGAGTTGGGACAACGTCCTTCTTTTGTCAAATATGGTGTATTGGTTCCCGACTTAGTTTATGCCAATGCCAACCCCGAATGTGGGCTTCCCAATTATTATTCTTGTCCCATTGAAGGAGCAGAGCGTATTTATAGAATCATCAATCAAGGAAGCGCAACCGCTGTTAATTTTAGGACTCGGATGTATGCTCATCATGTTCATGAAAATTCGATTGATACTTCTTCTATTTTTTATTCTGTCGGTAAAACAGGTCCCAAAATAAAACTGACTCCAACCAATGCTTATTCTCATCCAAGTCATCAAGCTTGTTTGGGAATTACAGGCATCTATTGGGCTGAAATATCCATCCCTATTGATATAGAAGTCGGAGATACCATCTACATTCATGCACGTCAGATTTCTTGCTGTGATGAGACTGCTTGTAGTCAAACATACGAGTCTCAATACTTTGGCTTTTACAATCGTAACTATGAAGGGCCTTGTGGATTTTATCAAGGACGAGACGGCAATAGTAACCCTTGGTATCGAAGACGGGCTTATATTCGAGAGTCGGCCTTGACTCCTACCGACATCAATCAAGGTCAAAAACAAAGCAATGTTTATACCATTACAGGCTATGAAAATAGTATCTTGACAGCTTCTACCAATGATTGGTGCAACGATTGTTATTATGAATTTCAGATGGTTTTGGGTGCTGGCTTAGATTGGGGTGGCACTCCTGATGATATTACTTGGATTGATCCGCAAGGTGATGCTTGGGTTCCTGATAATATCATTTATACCGATAATAATGGAGGTCCAGATACTTTGATTGTACAATATCAAGGTCCTTTACCTCCAGGATTTTCCCCACTTAATTCCGAAATGACGATGTGTTATGTATCGGATTGTGATGAAGTGCCTGCTTGTTCTTGTTTATATACTACCCCTATTACCAAAGCCAGTTATTTGATTCAAGACCCTGATTGTGCGGCTTGTGAAAATGATCCGATTACGCTCACTTGTCCACATAGTACCAACATCACTTTGCACTGTCCTTGTTGTGAACCCTGTGTTGGAATGATCAATACCGCTTTTACAGGTAATCGTGGCAATTATGGTTATCCAGATTTAAACAATGATGGGGTTCCAGATTCCAATGTTCCTTATCCTGACGCAGAAACGGCAGCAGCCAATGGTGTCAAGATTAAAACAGTCACAGAAGGCGACCTTATAGAAGTGACCAATGAAGGTTATATTCGCACCCAAGCAGATAGTCTTCCTTTCTTTGATTATGCTTATGCATCTTTGGATTTACCCAATAGTAACTTTATTCCAGCAGGAGCAGAAGTGACGATTTATGATGCGAGTGCGATGGCTTATTATACTTGTAGCAATGTCCCTCAATTCCAATCGGGCAATAGCATTGTAGCCGATATAAGTGCAAGCACTTTAGCAGCCAACTGTGTTTTACCAGCAGGTTTTGTCTATGAAGATGGCGACTCTGTTTTCACTACTCAATATGTTCAAATCGACTACAATATAGGTGCAAATGTAATCGACTTAGACTTAAACAATTCTTACTTTGTAAGCGATGTTCCTTTTCCAAGTAGTGGCAGAAGATTTTGGTGTAATCCATTTAGAGACCGTTTACAATTATTGGGACATCGTTGGATCTCGGATTATGGAAGAGATGTGACTTTTAATGGCTGTCAGATACAACAAGTCGCTTTAGTAACAACACAAGAAGTCGGAAACTCTCGATGGGGCAACTTTTTCCCCAATGAAGTCCGTCCTTTCTTCTTCCCCCAAGAACAAACTTTTGAGATTCCGACAGGTTACAATATTAACAGTGTTTTATTTAGATTATATGTCAAACGTTCTAGTAATAATAATGGCTATGTTCACATTGCCGAAAAGACTTTTTATCCAACAGACCCAGAGCTTTTAATACAAAACGACTCACTATACATTCTCAATGAGTTGATTGTTCAAGGCTGTCAATTGGATACGATTGATGAGGCTTATCAATTGAATACCTATGTTTATATGGAACCGACTTGTTTGGTTCCTGATGCAAGTACATTGGGTTCTCAATGGTCGACTACCTTTGGATACAATGATGAGCAATTTACCTATACAGAAGATTTTTATAATGAAACAGACCTTTCTTATGTAACATTCAATGCTCCTTCTTTCTTAATACAAGGCTTTGATGAAACATCCATCACTCAATCAGTTTGTTGGGATTTATCATTACTCAATGTTGCCAGTAATGCCAATGCGGAACATGTATTTTTCTATGTCGAAAGTCCTACAGGTCTTATAAGTATTGACAGCATTATAGATGTGACAGGAACGCCTATGACTTTAAATGAAAACAATGGTATTTATGAAGTCGGTGGCTTGGGAATTTTAGAAGAAAAAGACTTCCAAATTTGTGGAAAATTCTTGGGTTGTGATGTAGATAGTATTGTCGTGAAGATGGGCTGGGATTGTCCAGACTATCCCGAATCAATCAATAGCTATCCTTGTCCTCTGCTCGAAGAGGTTTTATATGTTTATCCTCAACCTGCTGAAATCCAAATTGCCACTATCGAAGAACCCAATATCACAGATGTTTGTACAGTCGAATATTATGAGGTACGGATACTAAGTGCAAAAGAGACCCACTTATACGATGTCTTATTACTAATGAATATGCCTCCTGGAATGGAAATTGTACCTGGTTCGGCTTTCTTAGAATATCCAGAAAATACAACTCCTGATACATCTATTCCTGTCTCCGAATTTGTCAATGTTTATGGTAACTTTTTGGAATTAAATATATCAGATCAGCATCCACTTTTACAAACCAATGGATTAGCAGGTCTAGGGAGTCAGGATTTAAATGAGGTCTTTATTAAGTTTGAAGTACAAACAGACTGTGACTATATCGCAGGATCACAAATCAAGTTCTTTGCTTCGGCTGACAAACCTTGTGGCGAACCGATCAACTCTGTATTTTCTCCTTCCGACTTACTGCCCATCGAAGGTATCGAACAAGACTATCGTATGGCAATTGATGTCAGTGGTACGGCTATCAATCCTTGTATCGGCAGTACAGGAACCATTGATGTGTCCTTACAAAACTTGGGTGATCAAGACCTAAATCCAGTACCAACAGGAACGACTGATACAGTGAGTATTGAGTTACCTTTTGGAGTCTTATATGATGGCAACTATGTCCCTAAAACCAATGCGTTAAGTAGTCTTCCTAGAATTTCCTGGAACAATGGCATTCAGACACTCCATTGGCCTTTACAAAGTGGAGTCAATCAATATGAATACATAGAATTTTGTTTTGATGTAACAAGTACCGAACAAAGTTTAGATTGTGGTAGTTCAATTGTTCAAATATCTGCCAACACCAATAATGGTAATTCTACCGTTTGTCAATCTACTGGTGAAGTTTGTGATATTAAGGTTATTACTGGTTCTGAATTTTTCGAGCTACCTATTATAAAACCTGATTTACAAATCAATACATTTAGTCCTTGCGTCTTAGCTCTTCCACCCAATCAAGAGATGTTGATTATCGAAACGACTATTGAGAATTTCGGTGAACCTGTTGCTGCGGACTCTCTCATTACGATTGAACTTTATGCTGACTTAGACCTTAACTCACAACTAACGACTGGTGATAATTTCTTAGGAACTTCGACGACAACAGGTCCGATTCCAACGGGTGCGATTATCACCGTCATCGACACTTTTATTATAAATGCAGGACAGGCTTGTAGTTTATTATTACTTGCTGATACGAGCAATTGTATTTGTGACCCTGTGACTATTTTATCCAATGATCCCAAATATGACACTCAAATTCCTGACACAACAGTCTGTTCTTTGGGGGTTAAAAATATAGGTAGTGATCCTATAACGGGTTACAATTACGAATGGTTTGCAATTGGAACGGCTCCGATTTCAGCATTGAGTAGTACCACGATTGCTAATCCGACTTTCCAATATCCCAATACATCGGGAACGGTTTTCAATTATGAATATTTGGTGCAAGTCGATAATGGTAGTTGCTTATCAACAGATACGGTCAAGGTCGATTTATATCCTTTCATTGAATTAGAGATGATGGGCGATACTTTATTCTGTGTCAATCAAGATACGCTGGATGCTGGTCTCAATCCTTTGACAGGTTCGCCTTTTGCCTTCTATAGTTGGGCATTGAATGGCATTGACCTCAATGTTTACACCCAAACATTTATACCTTATACTTCTGGCACTTATACCGTGACAGTTCAAAATGAACAAGGTTGTGCTGGAATCGACTCTTTGGATGTAATGTTCTTAAATGAATTCTGTACGCCTCCTGGAACAGAGGTGAAGCAATTGGATTGTAGTCAGGATTAAACGGGTGATGAGTGACGTTCTCTTCGGTTCTTTCGGGCTTCATCCTGAAGAATGAAGTAAAGCAGCTTCGGTTCTTTCGAGGCTTTATCCTAAAGAATGAAGTAAAGCAGCTTCGGTTCTTTCGAGGCTTTATCCTAAAGAATGAAGTAAAGTTTATTTGGAGAGAACGGTTATTACTCTTTCATCGCTATGGGTCTCCCTGCTATTCGTTCCTATCACCCTCATAGAGCAAATTCCTGAATTTGCTCTACGAGGGTGATACCACTGCTATCAGGTCTATTTTGGAAAGTTACAAACGATTATGTTCGGGATGTTTTTGGTTCTGTTTGTGCGTCCAACCTCTGTTCTTCGGACATCTCCCGCCTTCGGGAGACATGGTTCTGTTCGTGCCGCAGTTCTGGTGCTAAGTGAAACAACAAAAATAACTTATTCCATGTGACATCGACATTTTCCGATTT
>JAHDBB010000368.1 GCA_020630635.1 Chitinophagales bacterium | reverse complement strand
AAAGTCCCGCTATCCGTTCTCATTCGTGTCGCCAACGTTTTTCTAAGCCAACGCTGCTACACGAATACCACTACTATCGGGGCTATTGGGGAATGGACAGAACGTTGATAAAAATGAGGGACGAAGGGACGTTTCGGTTCTTTTTGTGGTTTTGGGACGATGGGACGTTTTTATTTTATAAAAAATCAATAAGTTGAATCGCTTTAAAAGTCAAAACGTCCCTTTACGTCCCAACATGTAAAATCTGGACAGTTCGTCCCTCCGTCCCATCTTCATAAAACGAAGAAGTCCCAACCTCAACCAACTAGACCCGATAGTAGTGGTATGCTAAACGCAGCTTGGCTAGAACGTTTTGCGAAGGTTTTTAGCATAAGAACGGATAGCGGGGAGACCCATCACGATGAAAGAAAAACCGTTCTCTCCAAAAAAATAAAACGAAAAAATGAACACCCAAAATCGTCAAAAATCCCATCAACGAAACACAGAAGTAGAAGAACTTCTAAAGGAATTGAATGGGCTTTTGGCGATCGCAGAAAATGAGGTAAAAGTCGAATACGAAGCACCCAAATACCCTTGCGTTTTTGTCGTAGGATGTGCGAGAAGCGGAACGACTTTATTGATGCAACACTTAGCCAGTCTAAACATTTTTGCCTATCCATCGAACTTGATGTCACGCTTTTATGACACACCAGCGATAGGCGCAAAATTGCATCATTTATTAATCAACTTAGATTCAAAAAAAGAAGTCTTTGGACGAGACCAAACGACCTATTTTGAGTCCAACTTAGGCAAAACCAAAGGAGCCGCATCACCGCATGAGTTCTGGTATTTTTGGAGACGCTTTTTCAAATTCAGAGAAATCCAACAACTATCTGAAGCAGAATTAAACAACGTTCATTTAGAGTTATTTTTAAAAGATTTAGCAAAAATCGAACAAGTTTTCAATCGACCTTTGTTGATGAAAGCAATGATCTTAAATTGGCATTTGAGTCACTTAGCCAAGTTATTGCCCAAAGCCATTTTTATTTTCGTTCAGCGAAACCCATTGTATGTCATGCAATCTTTATGGAAAGCAAGATTAGATTTTTTTGGCGACATCAATCAATGGTATTCCTTCAAGCCTCCTGAATATTGGGAACTCAAAAACAAAAGCGTTTATGAGCAATTAGCAGGACAAGTTTTTTATACCAATCAAGCAATTTCAAAAGAATTGGCAAAGATTGATGATGACCATAAAATATTTTTAGAGTATGAAGATTTTTGCCAAGACCCAGAAAATATTTTAGAAACATTAAAAGAAAAAATGAAAGATCAAGATTTTGATTCAACTATCAATGAAAGTAAAAAATCAATCTTTCAAAACACTAATAAGATCAGTATAAACGCAACAGATTTCAAAAAATTAGAATCAGCTTATCAAGCATATCTTTAGGAATGGTTTCAATCGTAGTACCTGTATATCGAAATAAGGGTTCATTGACCTTGTTGTACAATGAATGCATGAAGCTATTTGAGTCTTCCTTAAAAAACTATGCGTATGAGTTGGTGTTTGTAGATGACGGATCAGACGACGGATCATTGGAAGAATTGATGGAGTTGCGTTCTCAAAATCCCAATGTCACCGTCATCAAATTCTCTAAAAACTTTGGGCAATTTTCGGCTTTGCATGCAGGAATGCACCACGCCAAAGGAGACTATACCGTTTGTATTTCAGCAGATTTACAAGATCCACCAAGTTTGATTGGAGATATGGTCAAAGCCTTAGAAAATGGAGATTTTGATATTGTTTTGGCTTGTCGAAAAAGTCGCCCTGATACTTGGTTCAAAAACTTAACGGCTGCTTTTCATATCAAGTTGGTTCGTTTAGCTGCTCCCAAATACCCCAAAGGTGGATTTGATTTTTGGATGTTGAATCGCAAAGCATTGGACTTATACAAAAGTCTTTCCGATAAAATACGTTCCAATCAAACAGATATTTTATCATTGGGTTTGCGAACGACTCATCTACATTATGACAGGCGTAAACGCACCATTGGAAAATCACAAAACAACTTTAAAAAACGACTCAATATATCCTTAAATCAAATCTTGGGAACGGCTCTTTGGCCACTTAGAATTGCGTTGATTTTGGGATTGTCGTTTATAGGATTAAGCGGCTTATTATTGCTTAAAATCATTTTAGATTTACTTATCAAAGATGGCTTTGTTTCATTGATTACGGTTCTCTTATGCTCTCAATTTTTGATAGGTGGATTGATCTTATTTTGTTTGGGAATCATCGGAGAATATGTATGGCGTATTTATAAAGAGACGAAAGAAAGACCGCTTTATTTGATAGAAGAGATTTTTGAAAAACGCTCAATAAATTAAAACAGTGCAAGGTATCATTCGTTGGTTGGGGATATTTTTTAAGTCAAAATGGGGAATTGCGTTTAAAGTATTGGGCAGTTTACTTTTTCTATTGTTCTTTTTCTACATCTTAGATTTTGAAAAAGTCAAAACCGCTTTTGCAACCATCAATTACTTTTACCTATTACCCATTATTGTGGTAATTTTTCTAAGAGTTTTTGTAATGGCTTGGCGATTTTATTTACTAGTCGGCATTCGACAAACGATTGGGTTAGTTCCTATCATCAAACAGTATATGGTCGCTGCGATGTTCAATATGGTTTTTCCTTCTGTGATTGGTGGCGATGGAGTCAGAGTCTTTTTATTGGCAGAAGAAAAAATGCCTAAGAAAGAAGGACTTTTGTTTATTTTATTGGAAAGAATTTTGGGCTTATTGTGTCTGATGATTTTGTCGGGTTTTTTCTCTTTTTTTCTTTCAGGAATGGCAACCTATTTGAGAGTAGGCATTTTAGTTGGAGCATTTTTTAGCTTGATAGCAATTTATATTTTTTTCTTTGCTCCCCTTAAAATATCCTTTGAAAAAATTCCTGTGATCAAAAAGTTAGACCCATTGTTGCAGTTATTGCGTTCACAAAAAATCAAGATGTTACAAGTTTTGTTTTTTTCGTTTGTCTTTCAAATCTTTTCGGTTTTATTGAGCTATCTTTCAGCATTGGCCTTTGGGATTCATCTATCATTTATACCCTTTTTGGTTTTTGTGCCATTGGTTTGGGTGGTCTTAATGTTGCCTTTGAGTATCGGAGGAATCGGAATTAGAGAAGCAGCTTTTGTTTACTTCTTTGCACAAGTAGGATTGTCTGGTGAAAATGCATTTATTATTTCGGTAGGAACTTATTTGGCTTTTTGGCTCAATGCCATATTTGGAGCAATGGTATTTTTTTATGATAGGATTTTTAAGAAAGTAAATTTGAAAACGATTCGGGAAGAAAGTTAAGTTAATTATTGGGACGGTGGGATGTTTTTATTTTTCAAAGACAAAATGATTTAATCAAAAACAAAACGTCCCTATTCGTCACATCGTCCCTCTCGTCACACTAAAAAAGATCAACTAATGGCGGAAACTAAACCATTGAAATATATTTACTTACTCATTGTGAGTGTCTTGTCTATTGTAGTAGCGATTTGGGCATTCAATAGCATTCCCAATTGGAATAAGGGCGACCAAGAACGGTATTATCATCAGGTTGAAGTCTTGAAAGATAAAGGCGTTTTTGGTGGATTGACCTTCTTGAAAGACGAGTATATTCAAAAGGCGAGTAATATTGAAGATAGCTCAACGAAGGGTCATCATCCTATGCGAGTTGGACGAATTTTATTGCATCGTATCTTTCACATTTTCAGCCCAAACATACAATCTGGCTCTTATATTTCGATGATTTCTTTTGTGCTTATCATCATTTTTACCTTTTTATTTGTCAGCAAATATTGGGATGAAGAAAGGGCCTTGATGACCTGTCTTTTACTTTTAACAGCTCCTTTATTTATCGCTTATTCTGGAAAGGCTTTGACCGAAACTTTGTTTTGTTTGAGCGTTTTATTGAGTCTTTTTAGCGTTTTACATTATTTAGAAAAACCGTCTAATGTCAGTATGTTGATGGTGATTTTGACTTTATTTTTTGCGTTAAGTACCAAAGAACAAAGCCTTTTGTTGTATCCATTTTTTGCCTTAACGCTCATCAAAGGAAAATTGTTTTTTGAGAAGGAAGGCAATTGGGGACACATCGCTATGATGTTAGTTTTGCCAGTTGTTTTATATGGACTTTTGTGTGTAATTTTCTTTGGATTTTCGGATACGATGGAGATGGTCGGTTTACAATTTAATCGCCATGTCGTCAATGAACGCACCAGTGGACACTTGGCATTAAAAGACGGTCCTTGGTATCGTTATATTGTCGATTTTATGGTTTTATCGCCCATTGTTTCCCTTTTATTTTTGGGTTCATTGGGCTATTATTTTTACCATTATCAAAAAGACCACTGGAAAGAATATGTCTTTATCGCCTTGTTTTTTTATACGCTTTTAAGTTTTTCTCTCATCATCAAAAATGTCCGATACGTTTTATTTTTAGAATTTGTCTATCGCTTTTTTGCAGCATCTATGTTGGTTCTTTTAGCCCAAAAATTCATTCCTAAAAATTGGAAAGCTGTCGCATTGGGTGGAACGATTTTCTTGATGGGAGCGAGTTTTTTACAAGCCAATTATTTGTTTAAAACCTTCAAAACCAACAATGTCTTATCCTATCATCTTTTTAGGGCGGAGAAGTTTTTCGATCCCAAAGCATTGGAAACTTATCGGGAAGAACGAGTCGATGATTTCAAGGTTGAACGCTTGGAAAAGATGGCATATGATATAGAACAAACGCTTTTAAAAGACGATGGCAGTTATAAAAAAACGGCTACACAATTGGGCGCATCGGAGACCTATAATATGCTGGCAATCGAATATTTGCAAAGGTCAGATTTTCAAAAAAGTGAAATGTATGCAGATAAGTCCTTGCAATATCGAGAAAAAAGTTTGGTTGCTTTTGGTTGTTTATGCGAGAGTGCTTTGCGCTTAAAAAAGTTTGACAAGGCAATTAAATATTGTGAAAAGACGATTGATTTAATGCCTGATTATCCGAATGCTAAGGACTTTTTGGAACGGGCAAAAATGCGAAAATCGGAGAAAGAAGTAAGGAAAAAAAGTGACAAGTGATCATGACTTTTTATAATGATGGGACGTTGTGATTCATTTCTTGTATTTGGGACGATGGGACGTTTTTTAGTCCATAGTCCGCAGTCGATGGTCAATAGTGCAGTTCAATTCTTGAATGTTTTTAGGTTTGAAATCCTGTTAATCACGAAAAATCTTATAATCCTATTCATCTTTTAGGCTAGGAGCGAAGGGTTCTTTACTTCGTCGTATTCAGAAAGTCCCGCTATCCGTTCCTATCCCTTTTGTAGAGTAAATTCATGAATTTACTCTACAAAAGGGATACCACTACTATCGGGGCTAGTTGGGATAGTTCACAACGCTTCACAAACTGAACCGCTTTAGAATTTAGGATTTTGATCTTAAAATTTAATTGATTCGGGGCTATTTTGGGACTGTCTAAACCTAATCCAAATACTCTTTTGACTTCTTACATAATCGAAAAAATCAACATACAATCAAAGTTTTCATTTTTTTTAAAGTGTCCAAACTCCTTTTTATAGTCTAAAACGATACCAACAAACTCCACAACTAAATCCATTTGGTCTATTCTTGAACCTTTACTGGCTTACATTAAACAATATAATATTCTAAATTATTTTATCTATTCATTTTTAGGGTGTTAAAGCCTTGAATAAGCCTTTTTTCTATTACAAATTCAATGCTTATTTTTACCTTTGCACTCTAAATCATCCATCAAATTCAAAATAAATCTAATATCAATAAATGGGTAATCATATTGAATTGTCAGTCGTTGTTTTATGTTATCGTGCAGAAGAGGAGATTATTGGCTTCATTGATAAACTAAAAAAAATCCTTGACCCACTTACTCCCAATTGGCAGATGGTTTTAGTCGGCAACTATATTCCTGGTTCTGATGACCGTACCAAAGACATTATTTTTGAGTTGGCCAAGCAGGATAGCCGTCTCAAACCTATTGCCAAACCCAAAGAAGGAATGATGGGTTGGGATATGCGTTCTGGATTGGCAGAAGCCGATGGAGACATTATTTGCGTGATGGATGGAGATGGGCAATTTCCTATTGAAAGTATTGAGACAGGATACAAGATGATTCGGGACAGTGGCTATGATATGGTCAAATCCTATCGAGAAACTCGCCATGATGGATTTTATCGAAGAACCATTTCAGGAGTTTACAACTCGCTTTTCACCATCCTATTTCCAGGTTTCAAAGTCAATGATGCCAACTCAAAACCTAAGTTTTTTACCAAGAAGGCTTACCAAAAAATGAAGTTGTCATCTGACGACTGGTTTGTCGATGCTGAAATTATGATCAATGTGCGACGACATAAAATGAAGTTTGCAGAATTTCCTGTGGTCTTTGAAGAATTGACCAATCGAAAATCTTTTGTAAAGGTAGGAGCCATCATCGAGTTCATCCGAAATCTTATCGTCTATCGTATTCGGGAATTTGGGGAGAAGGCGGAGTAAGTTTTTTAGTCGATAGTCGATAGTCGATAGTCGATAGTCGATAGTCGATAGTCGA
>JAHDBB010000367.1:4633-6647 GCA_020630635.1 Chitinophagales bacterium | reverse complement strand
ATCACAAAGGCACTAATCATAAAAGCACCAGAACCTACCACCGTCTTACGAGCCGAACCTATCTGATAGTTTCCTCTTGGAAAACGTTTGCCACACAAAGCCGCCACAGGATCAGAAACCGCCATAATCAAAACAGGTAAGTAAAAGAAAATACCTATATCCACCAAGTCATACATCAAGAAGCAAAAATAAATAGCAATAGGATATAAAATGGCTCCTTTAGATTTGCGCTCAATATTGTGGATAGATTGAAGTAAGTTGAGTTTCTTACTAAAAAACAGAATCACGGCAAAACAAATGCTCATCATCAAAACCAACCAATGACTTCCCAACATCACAGGAAATAATAGGGTCATCAACCCTGCGGCACAATGCACATATTTACGGCTCCACTCAACTTTAAGGTTAAATTGATGATACAAAAATTCTGCACTACCAAAGATGGTCAAAAAAGTCGCCATCAAGGTCAATATATTCAAAGTTTGTACTGGCATAGTAATAGAGTTTCTTTAGTGTTGAATCTAAATCTTTTGACAATGTAAAACTAAGAGAGGTTTCATATTTTAACAAGCCAAGTTTTCACAAAAACAGACTTTTGAAACAAGGTTTAAGTTTATTAAGTTGTTGATTTTGAGTTATTAGAATTTTCAAAATGGAGGTTTAAAACAAAAATTGTGGCTGCATTTTCTTCTGTAAAAGCGAATAATCATTGCATTTATTGTCGGCTATCCAATAAAAATTTTTGATAGAAAAATCCCTTATCTATCGTTGATAATTCTTCCGAAAGCAGCGTATTTGCCTCAAAATCATCGCTAAAAGTAGCTAAAGAACGAGTAACCATCAAGTTCCAATAAGCGATTTTTGCGCCTTTTTGGGTGTTTTCAGCGATATTTTGGGCAACTTCTTCAAAAGTAGCATCATCCATATACTCAAAAATATTGGATAAATTCAAATAATCAAAGTCGATCCCTGTATCAAAAGCATCTTGAGCATAGCCTTTAAACACTTGTAAACGGTCTAATCGTTCCCGAATCACTGCAAAATTTTCAGGACGGACATAATGTGGGAGTTCTTCCCCAAAATTTCCTTTGAGTATAAAATGTAAAAAGTAGTTGTCTTGGGCTTTATCACTTTTCAAATGCTCAATGGTTTTATCCAATACAAAGGTCGAAACAGAGCCTTCTACCTCATTCATAAAAGCCTTGTCCCTGCCATACTTTCCCATCACTTTTCGGCTAAAAAAGAGCTTAAACAAGCCTTTCCATTGAAAATTGTTCCATTTATCTTCATAAAATTGCTCTTGTTCTGCCTCTGTTTTATCTTCTAATAGACGATTAACAGTCTTTTTTGTATGGATAAAGGGCAAAACTTTGGTCCGAAAAAACTTGAAGTACTTCTCGAATTTTCCTCTAAAAATGATGCCTTTTTTGATTTGTTTTCGGTGTTCTTCCCAATATAGACGGGTTGAAGATGATAATTTGGGTTTAATTTTATGAAATAAACTCAATCGTCTTTCCGATTTTCTAAAGCCTAAAAACGCTAAAACTTCGTCGTATTCTAAATGAAGAAAAGCTACTTTTTTAAGTTCTATCAAAAATAGTTGGACTTCGCTTACATCAATCGCCATCACCAGTTCTGGATTCGCTGTTAACAAGGAAAAGCTATTGTCACCAGCCGAACCAATAGACAGCACTCGCCCTCCTTCTTGAATATCTAATGCCTTTAGTAAAATATCGGCATCTTCCCAACAATTGGCATAACGAATAAAATTAAATTTGACTCGTTCTGTTAGCGATTCATTGGTTATATCTTTAGTGTTCATTTTTAATTTATTTTTGGTTCTTTTAGTGATTTTGGCCACAAGTATATTTCAGTTACTATAGGGGAAGACCTTAAGCCAATAGCCCCGATAGTAGCGGCATAAATGCAATGAGCTGGCTTTGTAAAACGTTGGCGCATTTATAAGAGCGGATAGCGGGACTTTCTGTGACAACGAAGCATTAAACCCTTCGCT
>JAHDBB010000367.1:0-4533 GCA_020630635.1 Chitinophagales bacterium | reverse complement strand
TACTTTTGAGCAATAAATGATTTCTTTTCCTTTTCTTGGGCTTGGGAATTTAGGACGGCAATAGTCCCTGTACTTCCATCCATCTCGACCACATCACCTGTCTTTAATCGATCCAATAAACCCGTCACACTTACGATGCAAGGCTTGCCCATCTCACGAGAAACGATAGCGGAATGACTCAACAAACTACCTCGTTCAACGATGATGGCAGAAGCTGTCGGGAAGAGTGTCACCCAAGCAGGATCGGTACTTGATGTCACCAAAATATCGCCTTCCAAATCAGCTACTTCATTGGGATTCAAAACGACTCGGACTTTTGCTTTCACACGACCAGGACAACAGCCAATCCCTTGCAAATCACCCGTTAGATTTTCTTGGCTTTGGGTATTTTGATAAAAGTCATTGGCGTGATAAACCATTCCAAAAGTCTCGATGCGTTCATTGGGTGCAGATAATTTAGCGTATTCTTCAAACTCCTTTTTTCGCATCTTTACCAAAACCTTGAGATTCTCTGTAGTAGCTGTTCCACCAATGAAATTGAAGATTTCGTCTTTTGTTAAATAAAAAATATCTCTGGATTCTTTTAGGATATTTTCGGCATAAAAACGTTTTCCAATTTCTAAAAAGATGCGTCTTACCATTCCAAAAGCCCTTGTGCGTTCATATCTTAGATTTTCTCGATTACTCACCAATTGACGGGCTTTTTTCAAGATAAAATTGAACCATCTTTTTTTGAAGAACTTGCCTTTTAAAGCTTTTTGCACCTCTTCCTCCGCTTTGTTTCGCAACTCCAAGCCGATATTTTTATTCGTATTTGTTGCAGAAATATTTTGAGTAACATAGCTTTTGATGGTTTTCACCAAGACTTCGGGCTGCTCTGTATAAGCAATGGATTCCAATTTTAACTCACCAATACAACGGTCTCCAAACTTATCCAAGTAATCATCTATGGCTTGTTTTACTTGTGGCAATCGTCCATTACACAAGTTTATCCAAATCGTTTCTTCATCATTCTGTTTGAAAAAATCGGTTGCGTTTACATCTTTCAAAATCATTTCTGAAATATTTAAAATGCGTCTGATGGGTTCAGTAGAAATAATATCACCAGAACCACAAAGTAAATCATTGTGCAGATTTTTATTATCACTGATTTTATATTTTATCGTCAGCTTTTGTAAGGCTCCAAAAAATATCATGGCAAACAAGTCATTGACCAATGGCGGTTTCCATTCTTTCACCAATGTTTTTTCTAAATTGGTATATCGGTCTTTTAATTGACTAGCTTGTAATTCGCTAAAGTCTGTCGCACGAAATTCTTCCATCTTTCCATTGAACATATTTTGGAAAAGACGAGTTTGTTTAGGCAACTTAATGACAGCAAGCAGCATTTTCCAAATCACCCAAATCATCCGCATATAATCACTAAACTTGCTTCGTTGATGTGGATTTTCGACCTCAAAACGCTCCTTTACGCCCATCATCGTTTCCATAAATTCGGCATTGAGATTGTAGCCTGGTAAAAGTGCCAATAGTTGATACCAACTCAAAAGATTGTAGTAAACTCGCCCTTTGATTAAGCCCAGCATATTGGCAAAAAGATGGTGATTGTTTTCGATGTCTTGTTGTCGAACACCCAATAAAGCGACCAATTGTTGATAGACAGCTTCATACATTTTGATGATAAAGGAAAAAGTCAAAGGTGTCGTAACTCCTGGATAAGACTCAACAATATTACTATTGTCCCATACGATGCGTTTACCCTCTTTATTGGGCAATAAATGCAAGTTGGTAACAGGACGAGTTTGCAATAAATAAAGCTGATTATCTTTTACAGCAAATTCTATATCTTGGACTTTTCCTGTTTTTTCAAAGAGTCGATCTAAGGTTTTTTCTAGCTGCAATAAATGCTCTTTGCCTAAAGTCGCTTTTTGTTGTTTAGGCAAATCAAGGCTTACTTTTTCTAAGCCATTTTGGGTTTGGCTATTTTGATAAAAAGCGTGGGTTTTCTCAATGAGTTGACTTTCGATATTTCCATCTTTAATCAAAAAAGTATCTGCGTTTAAGGCTCCTGACACCAAGCCTTCGCCCAATCCAAACACCGCATTTACGACTTTACATTTTCTATCGCCATTCGTTGGATTGATGCCAAAAGCGACTCCCGACACTTCTGCATTGACCATTTCTTGGATGATAACAGAGATGCCTTTTTTGAGCGATAAATGATGATGTTTTCGATATTCTAAGACTCGTTTGGAAAAAGCGGATAGCCATACTTTTTTGATGGATTCTTTTAAAGTCGATTCAGAGACGTATAAATGACTTTCAAATTGTCCTGCAAAGGAGTGTTCAGCACCATCTTCGTCGCTGGCGGATGAACGCACTGCTAAAAATGTACCTTCTCCAAAATGCCCAATTACTTCTTTGACAAAATCATCAGAGATTTCGATATGTTGAATCGCTTTTTGGATGGCTTCAATACTTTCATTTCCCCACTCTTCATTGGAGAGTTTTTCTAATAACACTGCTTGAGGAATAACGACCCATTTGGGAACGATAAACCCCCACTTTTGCAAACGAGCAAGGTTTTTAGCTTTTCCTCCAATATCATAATTTGGAAGTTTTTCAGAATTGGATGAGATGAAATACATGTTTTTAAGGGTTTCGTTTTTATTGAGTAACTTTTTATTGTCGTGACAATGGGACGTTTCTGTTCACTTTTTACATGTTGGGACGATGGGACGTTTCTCTCCTATCTTTGAAATCCTATTAATCACAAAATCATCCTAAAAATCCTATTCTCATTTTTGGCTAGGAGCGAAGGGTTTTTCTTTCATCGCCACAGAAAGTCCCGCTGTCCGTTCTCATTCGTGTTGCCAACGTTTTACGAAGCCAACGCTTCTACACGAATACCACTTCTATCGGGGCTATTTTGGAATGGACAGAACGCTTTACAAACTGAACCAGTTTAGAATTTGAAATAATTTTGTGGCTTTAAAAAAGTTTGGTGAGCATCGGAATGCCGCCTAAGCAGAGATACATCGCAATCGCCCAAAGTCCAGAAGCTTTTTCTATTCTTTTAGCATTTTTCTCATCTTTGTTCTTGATAAATAATAGGGCAGGTAATACAGAAAGGACAAAGAGTCCAACAAATACGAGGACAGACACCATATTGTATCCAGCATACAAGGCAGCCGCAACAGCCAACAACATCGTTATCAACAAGGCAAGTATCCAATAGACTGTCGCTCGTTTGGTTCCATATAAGGCAGAATAAGAAACGACACCTTCTTCCTCCAAATGAGGGGCTTTGATTTTTCGTCCAAATTCTAAGACGATGCCATTCATAAAGGAAACAGCAAAAAAGAAGAGTAAGCCTGCATGAGGTTTTGCGCCTTCCAACAGCCAATCCAATCCACTGGCATATATATCGACCAGTGGGATGATGAGCATATGCGAAAAGACATAGAGCATCTGATGTTTTTTGAGCCATTCTCCTACAAAAAACTCCTTACCCATCAGTATAAGATAGGCAATGACCATAAAATAAAGCGGAAACATTTGGGTAAAGCCCAAGAAATGGGCCAAAAATTGGAGGGCAAGGACCACGACTCCTACGATTGCCAACTCACGAAGACTGATGAGTCCTCGAATGACGGGTAAGTATTGTCGATATTGACTATCATCTTCATGGTCTTTGAACTCGTCAGAGATGCGAAGTAAGAGAAATAGACTGATCGTGGTAAAAACAGCAAATAAGAAGGTCTGCCAAGAGATAAATCCTTCGGCTCCTCGACAAATTCGAGAGTACGATATGGCGGAAAAGGTAAAAGCTGATATTAATAAACCATGTGCTAAGAAAGGAAAGCGTTCTTTTTGATAGATATAAAATCTCTGCAAAAAGGGTTTGTCATTGTCAGCAGTATTGACTTTAGTGTTCATATCCCAAACATAATACAAAATGTTTTAGGATGAAAAACTATATTTGATAGTCAAAGGATTTTACAAAGTTGCTTTCAAATAAAACAAACGACTGTTTTTCAAGCTTTTATTGTTTCAAAAAAGCACTTTAGGAAATTATAAATTTTTCTTCTTTTTTTGTGAAAACTTAGGACAGTCGCACTTTTTAAAGGTAGAACAACTGCTAAATGTGAGGGCTGAAACTAAAAATAATGAAAGTAGTAATTTAGGATTTAACCAAGAATTTCGCATGATTTTAATATTTTAAGGTTGTGTTATGATGTTGTTTTCTTTGACAACTTCTGGATTCTGTGGTTCTTCAATGGTGAATTCTGGACATTTATCACATCGTCCTTTTTTGAATAAGCCGCAACTAGATAAAGAACAGAGGCTTATACTGGCTAAAAGGGTGATACTTAGTATTTTTTTCTTCATAAGAAGGTTTTTTGTAAATTGGTAGCTAGTGAGAACAGATGCAATCTGCTCCTACATTGCTTTACTTTCAATTAGATTAACGAATTATTGTAAAGTTAAGTCTATTTTGGAGAAATTTTAAGATTTTTCTTTGTGAGTTTT
>JAHDBB010000366.1 GCA_020630635.1 Chitinophagales bacterium | reverse complement strand
AAAGTGCCTTTCATCTAAAGCAGCAGCCATAATAGCGTATAGCGGGGAGACCCATTGCGATGAAAGAGTAATAACCCTTCTCTCCTCTATTCAAATTCTTTAAGTAAATAGATGGGTAATGAACAGGACAACATTTTACATGCCATCACGAAGCGAAAAGCCACCAGTCACTCTTACTTGCCACTTAAATAACCATCGACTACAGACTAAAAAAAGCTATATCCAATCATTTTGTCATCTTCCTTTCAATCCAAAAGGGCAAAATTTTAAAATATATTGTATATTTATCGTCTAAAATTGAATAAGGAATGGATAAGAAATAAATAGACATTTCTTTAACAAAAAGATTTTTTAACTCTACAAGGCGAAAAATGCAGGAATAGCAGGGCTATTACGAGGCTTTTCAACGTAGTAGATTGAAAAATATTGATGTTAAAAATGAATATTTATTTTTGTTTCATTCCTAGTCTACCTAAAAAATTAAATATGCTAAAAAGAATTTTTGCTGTTGCCCTTGTATTATTCATGGGAATGCAGCTTCAAGCGCAAACACAAGATGCTCCTAAAAATGTGAAGCAAACCAAAGAGTATTCTGTTGAAAAAAGAGCTGATAGAATGGCTAACGCTTTGGGTCAAGACTTACAACTTTCTGAAGAACAAGTTGCCAAAGTCAAAGAGATTGAGATGAAGTTTACCAATACGATGATTGAGTATCGAAAGAGTGCAGATAGAAGCAATATGGGTGAGCAAGTGATGGAATTGAGAAAGCAAAAAAATGAAGACATCAAAGCGGTCTTGACTCCAGAACAACAAGAGCAATATAAAGAACTTCGTAGAGAAAAAATGGGCAGTCGTTCTGCTGAAATGCGTAAAAAACGCAATGAGATGCACATGGAAAGAGTGAAGGAAAGACGTGCGAAAATGGAATCGCAAGAAGGTCAAAATTAATAAGGAATTGAAAAAGGTTGTAGGAACAGATCGCATCTGTTCTCTTGATAAATTTGAATAAGAAATCAAAAAATATTTGTAAGTTATTGATTCTTCATTTATATTTGTCCGCAAATGAATACAATTTTTACATATACACACCATCATCATCACTATACTTGCTAACAGGCGAGCTAGAGATGTTGTAACTAAATTTTAAAATAAATATTTCTAAATCCGTCTGAGTCAACAGACGGGTTTTTTTATGTCCCTACCTGTCGTTTGCTCAGACAAATCCACCTATAAAATGAGTAAACTAAAAATAGCCATCCAAAAAAGTGGCAGATTGAGCGAAAAATCAATCTTATTATTAAAAGAGTGCGGTATTTCCCTGACCAAAGGCAACCGCAAACTCCGAACCCTCGCCAATAATTTTCCCTTAGAAGTCTTGTTTTTAAGAGATGATGATATTCCTCAATATGTCGAACAAGGGATCGCTGATATTGGTATTTTGGGAGAAAACGAAGTCTATGAAAAAGACAAAAATGTCGAAGTCATCAAACAATTAGGTTTTGCCAAATGCAAACTATCACTCGCCATTCCCAAAGAAGAAAATTATACAGACCTTTCCTATTTTCAAAATAAACGCATTGCCACCAGCTATCCCAAAATTCTTACCCAATTTTTTGAAGAAAAAAATATGCAAGTCGAAATTGAAGAGATTGGAGGAAGTGTTGAAATCGCTCCAAGTATCGGATTAGCCGATGCGATTTTAGATATTGTAAGTACAGGAAGCACTTTGATCATGAATGGTTTAAAAGAAGTCGAACAAGTGATGAAATGTCAAGCCGTTTTGATTTCCAACCAAAAACTTTCAGAAGAAAAACAAACAATTTTAGACAAGTTGTTGTTTAGAATCAATGCAGTTGATAGAGCCAAAAACAGCAAGTATATTTTATTGAATACACCCAATGAAGCCATTCCAAAGATTTGTGAGATTTTACCTGGTATGAAATCACCAACCATTTTACCCTTAGCCGAAGAAGGTTGGAGTAGCTTACATTCAGTTGTTCAAGAAGATGTTTTTTGGGACATCATCGACCAAATAAAAGACTTAGGCGCACAAGGCATTTTAGTTGCTCCCATCGAAAAAATGATTATTTAACCACACTTGTACTTAATAAAATGAAAAAAATCATCACACCTAAACGCAATGATTGGGCTTTATTGACTCAAAGACCGAACTTAAAAGTTGAAGACTTATCCGCTCTTGTCCAAGAAGTTTTTTTAGATATTCAACAAAGAGGCGATCAAGCACTTCGAGAATATACTCAAAAATTTGATAAGGTAAATTTAGACAATTTTAAGGTTGAAACACAAGAAGTAGAAGATGCCAAAAATCAACTTTCTGACGATTTAAAAAATGCCATTCAAGTTGCCAAAAATAATATCGAAAAATTTCACCTTTCCCAAAAAGAAGAAAAGCAAATTATCGAAACTACGAAAGGCGTTTATTGTTGGCGAGAAAGTCGAGCAATCGAAAAAGTAGGTTTATATATTCCAGGTGGAACAGCTCCTTTATTTTCGACTCTTTTGATGTTGGGGATTCCAGCCAATATTGCAGGATGTCGAGATATTATTTTGTGTACGCCACCCAACAAAGAGGGCAAAGTACATCCAGCGATTTTATATACAGCTTCTTTGTTGAATATCCAAAATATTTATAAAGTCGGTGGAATCCAAGCGATAGGAGCGATGACTTTTGGAACGGAAAGTATTGGGAAGATAGACAAGGTTTTTGGTCCAGGCAACCAGTATGTGACGGCGGCCAAACAAGCAGCTCAACGTTATGGTGTGGCGATAGATATGCCCGCAGGTCCAAGCGAAGTTTTAGTCATTGCCGATGAATTTTGTAAGCCTGCATTTGTGGCAGCGGATTTACTCTCACAAGCAGAACATGGAGACGATAGCCAAGTCATTTTACTATCTGACAAAGATGAAGTCGTTGAAGCTGTTTTAAAAGAGATAGCTCAACAGCTTAAAAACTTACCTCGAAAAGAAATAGCTCAAAAAGCTCTTGAAAATAGCAAAGCCATCGTTTTAGAAAACTTGAATGAATGCATTGAGTTTAGTAATCTTTATGCTCCCGAACACTTGATTTTAGCTTTAAAAAATGCTCGTTCATTTATTTCTCAAATCACGAATGCAGGCTCAGTTTTTTTAGGCAATTATAGTTGTGAAAGTGCAGGAGATTATGCAAGCGGAACCAATCATACTTTGCCAACCAATGGGTATGCTCGAAATTATAGTGGAGTGTCTTTGGATAGCTTTATCAAAAAAATCACTTTCCAAGAATTGACCCAAGAAGGTTTACAAAATATTGGACCGAGTATTGAGCAAATGGCAGAAGCCGAAGAATTGATAGCCCATAAAAATGCGGTTAGTATTCGATTACAAAGTTTAGTGTAGTGAAAAAGGGACGTTTTTTTGTGACAAAGGGACGCAAATCGTCCCGTCGTCCCCAAATACAATAAACAAACCGCAAATCGTCCCGTCGTCCCCAAAGCAAGTAATATAGAGAAAATCGTCCCATCGTCCCACATTTATCTTATAAATTCCAAAACCATGTTTAATTTAACCCAATTAGTTAGAAAAAATATCTTGTCTCTTCGACCTTATTCCAGTGCGAGGTCAGAGTTTACAGGAAAAGAAGGAATCTTTTTGGATGCCAACGAAAATCCTTTTGGTCAATACAATCGTTATCCTGATCCTTATCAAAAAAAGCTCAAAAGTCGATTAGGCGAACTCAAAAATATTCCAAGCGAAAATATCTTTATAGGGAATGGAAGTGATGAAGTAATCGACTTGATTTTTCGGATATTTTGTCAACCACAGGTCGATAAAGCCCTCACTTTTTCACCGACTTATGGGATGTACCAAGTTGTAGCCGACATTCACGAAACGCCTTTAACCCAAATCCCTTTAGATGAAAATTTTCAAATAGATTTGGAGGCTTTTCAACAAACGATAGAAAAAGAGAATTTCAAATTACTATTGATTTGTTCGCCTAATAATCCAACAGGCAATATTTTAAAGGGGATAGATAAAGTCTTAGAAATGTTCAAAGGGATTGTCTTGATAGATGAGGCATATATTGACTTTAGTGAATCGTCTTCATGGGCTAGTAAGGTGCAGGAATATCCCAATTTGATCGTCTCTCAAACATTGAGTAAAGCGTGGGGTTTAGCGGCTGCAAGAGTGGGAGTTGCTTATACCAATCCCGATATTATTGCCCTTTTAAATAAGGTCAAACCGCCTTACAATGTTAGCCAATTGAATCAAGAAATTGCCTTACAAACCTTAGCCAATCCTCAAATTTTTGAAGAACAAAAAGCGACTATTTTAGCACAAAAAAAATACTTAGAAAAGGAACTTAACCAGCTTTCAATCATTCAAAAAATTTACCCTTCAGATGCCAACTTTTTATTGGTTGAAACGGCTGAACCTACTGCTCTATACAATCGCTTGATTGGGCAAAATATCATCATTCGCAATCGTTCAAAGCTGGTGGAAAATGCCCTTCGTATTACGGTTGGGACACCCGAAGAAAATCAACTATTAATCACGCAATTAAAGAAAATAAGCAATGAAAAAAGTCCTATTTATAGATAGAGATGGTACATTGGTTATCGAACCACCGATAGACTACCAACTCGACAACCTTGAAAAGTTAGAGTTTTATCCCTACGTTTTTCAATACCTTTCTCGCATCGTCCAAGAGTTGGATTATGAATTAGTGATGGTCACGAATCAAGATGGTTTGGGAACAGATTCTTTTCCAGAAGAGACCTTTCATCCTGCTCACAACAAAGTCTTGCAAGCCTTTAAAAATGAAGGAGTCGTTTTTTCTGAAGTGTTGATAGATCGTACCTTCCCCGATGAAAATGCACCGACTCGAAAACCTGGTACGGCTTTGCTCACACACTATATCAAAGGTGATTACAATTTGGCAGAATCTTTTGTCATTGGCGACAGAAAAACGGATGTACAATTGGCTCAAAATTTGGGTTGCCAAGCCATTTTTATCAACCAAGAAAATTATCCCGATGCTCAATTATCGACTACTAGTTGGAAAGACATCTATCAATTTCTAAAATCGCAACATCGAGAAGCGACGGTCATTCGCAATACCAATGAAACCCAAATTGAAGTCAAGGTAGATTTAGATGGAAATGGAAAGAAGGAGATTCAAACAGGTCTTGGATTTTTTGATCACATGTTAGAGCAAGTCGCCAAACATGGCAATATTGATTTGTTTATAAATGCAAAGGGTGATTTGCACATTGACGAACACCACACGATTGAAGATACAGCTATTTGTTTGGGCAAAGCGTTTGCACAAGCGTTGGGAAGCAAAAAGGGGATTGAGCGATATGGTTTTTTATTGCCGATGGATGACTGTCTGGCGCAAGTGGCGATTGACTTTGGCGGACGGGCTTGGATTGAATGGGATGCTACATTTAGACGTGAGAAAATCGGTGATATGCCCACAGAGTTATTCTTTCATTTTTTCAAATCGTTCAGCGATCACGCCCAATGCAATCTCAATATTAAGGCGGAAGGTGACAATGAACATCACAAGATAGAAGCTATTTTTAAAGCATTTGCTAAGTCCATCAAAATGGCGATTCGTCAAACGAATAATTATGCGATTCCAAGTACGAAGGGCGTTTTATAATTATGAATGGTGAATGATGAGTTATAAATGCGGCTCGCCAGAAGACGGGACGAAAGTGACGATGTGACGTGAAGGGACGTTTTCTTTTTCAATCGAATAAACCAAAAAAATATAGAAATGTCTCTTCGCTCCAAAACCAAGTAGAGAACCGAAACCGTCCCCTCGTCCCAAAACCAAGTAAAGAACCGAAAACGTCCCCTCGTCCCAAAACCAATAACTATGATTACGATTATAAAATACAATGCTGGTAATATCAAGTCCGTCATGAATGCACTAAAAAGACTCAATACTGATTGTGTGGTGACAGATGATCAAAGCCTTATTCAATCAGCAGACAAAGTGATTTTTCCAGGTGTTGGAGAAGCAAGTTCTGCGATGGCATATCTCAAAGAAAGGAACTTAGATGTTGTCTTAAAAAATCTAACACAACCTATGTTGGGAATCTGTTTAGGCTTACAATTGATGTGTGAATATTCAGAAGAAGGTGATACAAAATGTTTAGGTATTTTTGAGACGAAGGTACAAAAGTTTCCAGCGAAGGACATCGTACCTCATATGGGATGGAACGACTTGTCAGAAACGAAGGGCGACTTATTTACCAATGTATCAAGCAGTGAAAACCTGTACTTCGTCCATAGTTATTACGCAGATGTGTATAAAGAGACGACAGCGACTTGTGACTATATTGTACCTTTTAGTGCAGCCTTACAAAAAGACAACTTTTATGCCACCCAATTTCACCCAGAAAAGTCAGCATCGGTAGGCGAAAAAATCTTACAAAATTTTTTAAGTTTATGAGAATCATACCAGCCATAGATTTGATAGGAGGCAAATGCGTTCGCTTAACCAAAGGCGATTACAATACTTCAAAAATCTATAATGAAAATCCATTGGAAGTTGCCAAAGAATTTGAAGCACAAGGCATTGAGTACTTACATGTAGTCGATTTAGATGGTGCAAAATCCCAACATATTGTCAATGAAAA
>JAHDBB010000365.1 GCA_020630635.1 Chitinophagales bacterium | reverse complement strand
TATAATTTAAATTATTTTTAATGTGATGAAAAAAAACAAAAACATCTTTTTGCAAAAACACATTTTTAATTATATTTGCGATAGTCTGTCTTCTCACCTTTTCTCACAACAGACAGACTCTTTTATTTCGATGACCAAAAAGCCTATCATGTAAATGGTAGGCTTTGTTCATTTATTCAAGACCTTAATGTTTTAGTAAATAATATCATAAAATTCAAATTTATTCAGCAGACTCGTAGGAACTTTTGTATATTTGAACGGTTTAATCAAAAAACAACAGCTTTGGCAAAAATAACAAATGAGATAAAAGTCGCCTTATTGGTCATTGTTGCAGCATTTCTACTCTATTTTGGCTTCAACTTCATCAAAGGAACTAATATATTTTCCAACCAACAACAGTTTGAGGTTTTATATAAGAATGTCAATGGGTTATTACCTGGTAATGAGGTCAAACTCAATGGCTTGAAAATAGGAAGAATAGATGATGCTCAATTTTTAGAAGATGGAACCTACCGAATTTTGGTAACAATGAGTATTGATGGAGATGTCAAAATCCCTCACAATGCTATTGCCCAAATTGAAGCAGCGGACCTTTTAGGAGAGATGCAGGTCAATATGAACGTAAGCCATTGTAATCTACAAGATTATCAAAACCTGGCAAAAAGTGGAGATCAACTCAAGGGAGACCTTAATTTAGGATTGATGGAGACCGTTTCAGAAGAGTTGATGCCTGTTAAAGGAAAAGTCGAAGCATTAATGGGGGAGATGGACTCACTCTTGGTGGTGGTTAACAACATCGTCGCTGCTGGTCAAATTCAAAATACTTTAAACTCTGTAGAAACAACGGTGTTGAGCCTTCAAAAAATGAGCCAAGTCATGGACGAACTCTTACAGGCAGAAGGAAAAACGATCAAAACCATTATGTCCAACGTAGGTTCTATGACGGATAATTTGAACCAAACAAGTCTCCAACTTAATGGAATCATGGATAATACCGATAAAATTACCCAAGATTTAGGGAAGGTATCAAGTGGATTGGCTTCTACAGATTTTGAAAGTATGTCTAAACAGTTGGAAACCACCATTGGAAGTGCCAGCGAAACCATGAAAACTCTAAATACGACTTTATCCAAAGCCAATGACCCTAATGGTTCTATCGGATTATTGCTCAATGATAAAAAGTTGTATAATAATCTGGAAAAAACAACTGAGGACCTTGATAAGTTGTTTGTTGATCTAAGAGAAAACCCTAAAAAATATGTTCAGTTTTCCTTTATTGAACGAAAAACAAAGGAGGAAAAAGAAGAACGAAAACGTCAAAAACGAGAAGCAAAAGGTAAATAGATTATTTTTGGTGACTGGTGACTGGTGACTGGTGACTGGTGACTGGTGACTGGTGACTGGTGACTGGTGGTTCATTTTGTGATTTTAGGATGGTGGGACGTTTTTTTTGATACAAAAGACTAATCGAATAAACTAAGGTTGTGTTGCCTTACGTCCCTTCGTCCCAACATGTAAAAAATGAACGGTTCGTCCCTTCGTCCCATCTTCTGTATGTAAGAAGTCCTGTCCTTTCAAAAATAGCCCCGATAGAAGTGGTATCACCGCATTGACTTGGGACCACAAGTCGAAAAGACTTGCGGTAGAGTTTGGCGGCGGTGATAAGAACGGATAGCGGGACTTTCCATTACGACGAAGTACTCAAACCTTCGCTCCTAATACACAAACTGAGCGGCATTAATAATTCATCATTCACAATTCACCATTATCAAAACTTGATATAAACCAACCTTTTGTTAAAAAAGATCAAAACCCATCCTTTCACCACACCTTTTAAAAATTACATGCGTCCTAAAGATATTAATCTCAATTTGCAAATTCCTGTCCAAATAAGCATGAAATTTTTTCTACACATCACTTTATTGATAGCCTTTTCCTGTGGGATGAGTGTTAATCTATTAGCGCAAGATCAGGATGCACCTGAAAAAACGCTTATCCAAATCAAAAATGCCAATCGCCTACGAGCTATTGATAATGATTCTGTGGATCTAAAAAAACTCATTGGTAATGTTATTTTAGAACAAGAAGACATTGTTTTTGCATGTGATAGTGCCTACTTATTTGAATCTTCTAACAACATTGATGCCTTTGGAAATGTCCATATTCAACAAGGCGATTCCATTAATATTTATGCGGATTATCTCAAATATAATGGAACAACTAAAACCGCCCGCCTTTTTCAAAATGTCAAACTAAGTGATGAAACAGCCTTGATTACTTCGGATACCCTTTATTATTACTTAGACAAAAAAAAAGCCATCCTTTTTGATGACGTACACATCACCGATAATAAAATAGATATTTACTCCGATTCTCTCACTTATTTTTCCAATACCAAAAAAGCCTATTTACAAGATAGCGTTGAGTTGTTGGATAAAGATATGTTATTGACTGCCGATAAAATGGACTATGACTTCAATGAAAATATTGGACACTATTTTGGCAATGGAGAATTGAATAATAAAGAAACGGTATTGAGAAGTGAAAAAGGGACTTATTTATACGATGACCAAGATGTTATTTTTGAAGATAGCGTGTATGTCAAAGGCAGAAATTATGAATTGACCACAGATACTTTAAAATATAACTCCGTCACCGAATTTGCTACCTTTAATGGCAATACCACCATTATCAATCAAGGCAATGTCATTCATTGTGAGTCGGGGACGTATGACCAACAACGAGATATTATCAATGTTACTGGACAAACGGCATTGAATAATGAAGACCAAAATCTTGAAGCCGATAGTCTTTATTTTGAAAAAGAAAGTGGAAAAGGTTTTGCGTTTGGAAATGTGTTTTGGGAAGATACCACCCAAAATATGAGTATCACTTGTACGTATATGGAATATCATGAGCCGACCTCCTACTTATTGGCGACCAATGATTTACTTTTTAAACAAGTTATTGGAAATGATACATTGTATCTAACAGCCGATACTTTAAGTTCTCAAACCGTTGCCAAAATTCCACCCAAAGCTAAACAGCCTAAAAAAGCGGAAACAGATAGTTTGCAGGTACATCTTGAGCATAACCATGACCATGAAGAGGGGCATGATCACCACCATGAAGAAGATCAGGTTGAAGAACCTACTATAGATATTTCTAAAGGAAAACAAGCTACTCAAACCATTAATGTATCAAGAGGCAAATCGTCTAAAAAAGAAAAGGAAAAGAAAAAACAGGAGAAAAAAGCCCAAAAAGAAGCCAAGAAAAATAAGAAAAAACAAGATAAGGTCGTAGATGTAAAAATAGAAGAATCCGTAGAAATAGAGGACAAAGCAGGGGATATAGGAACCAAAACTGCACAACTCAATGAGATAGAAGATAGTCTAAATGCAACAATAAATGATACTACCTTAGTGATTACAGATAGCATCACCATTTTGCAAGCCTATCCTAATGCACGATTTTTCAAAAGCGACTTTCAAGGACTTTGTGATTCCTTAGTGTATGTCACCAACGACTCCAGTTTCCAATTCTATCAAGATCCTATTTTATGGTCCAACGAAACACAACTAACAGCCGACACCATTTTACTAACTACGCTCAACAATGACCCACATTCTATTGAATTAATAAGTACGGCCTTAATCGGCAACGAAAGTTCTGAACAAATCTACAACCAACTAAAAGGCGATACCATTATTGGACACTTCAAAGAAAGTCAACTTTATAAAATACGGGTCTTAGAAAATGCAGAAAGCATCTATTTTGCTCAAAACGATAAGGAAGAATACTATGGAGTCAATCAGGCAAAATCCAAGAAAATGACCATTTTTATTGAGGACGAAGAAGTACAAAAAATCAAATTTTACAAAAAGCCAGAAGCCAGTTTTTTCCCTATGCAAAAAGCAGCTCCCTCTAGTTATATGCTTACCAACTTTAAGTGGCGAGTGGAAGAAAGACCGCTAAAATGGCAAGATATTCTCATCCAACCCATAGAAGAAAACGAGATCGACATTAGGCGAGAAGGAAAGGAAGAAGAAGTGATAGAAGAAGCCAAGAATATTGAAGAAGAGATAGAACGAGAGGAGAAAAAATAAAAATTGGACAATTATGCTGGCTAGAGCTCCAAAACATAATCATCCAATTTCTCTGGTTAGTCAGAAATAATGGAAGTTGTTATAAAATGAGAAGTGAATAGACTCCTCAACATTATTTCTGTACATCAAATCTATTCGTTATTGGGTGTAAACGAATCTTGAACATATACAACAGTTTGGTTAGGCAAAAATTATTTGCGACTGTTTGATGTTCCTCATAATTAGTAGTTATCCCTGATGTGAATGTTCCCAGCTTTTTGTAAACCAAACTCTAGCGGTATTACAAAAAATCAAGCATCCATTGTTGTATAGGATAATCTACAAAAGATTATTAGACTACCACATAATAAAAAAGATTGATTAACAAATAATAACTTGACATAGCTAAAATAAGATATTTTAGCCTTAAAAAAAACTTTTTTTTAATATTTCGCCATTTATATATGAATATTGTCTCGTTTAGTAACCCTTTTCCTCCTAATTATGGCGGTGTTATAGATGTTTTTTATAAGATAAAAGCCTTGAATAAACTTGATCAAACTATTCATTTACATTGTTTCAATTACAAAGGACAACAACCTCAAAACCGCTTATTAGATTACTGTCAGACAGTTCATTACTATCCCCGACATCCTGCCTTGCAATCTCTTTCTTTTCGCATTCCTTACATAGTCAAATCCCGTAAAAACGAACAGTTGTTACAAAACTTATTAAAAAATGAGGAGCCAATCTTATTTGAAGGGCTTCATAGCTGTTATTATTTAGACCATCCTGCCTTAAAAAATCGACTAAAGATGGTAAGGGCGCATAATATTGAAGCGGATTACTACCGCCTTTTAGCTAAGAGTGAGACAAACCTTCTCAAGTTTGGTTACTATTTGACGGAATCATTTTTATTAAAACAATATGAAAAAACATTAAAGTATGCACAATTAGTGTTAGCCATTTCACTTAATGATTATCAGTATTTCAAGGAAAAATTTCCGACCCAATACCTGCCCGTTTTCCACAATCAAGAGGCTTTTGATATAAGCACAGGAAAGGGACCATACGCCCTTTATCACGCCAATTTAAGCGTTAATGAAAATAGTCAGGCTGCTCGCTTTTTATTGGAAAAAGTCATCCCAAATACTTCTATTGATTGGATTATAGCAGGACATCAACCGCCCGTATTTGTCCAAGAATTGTGTCAAAAAAACAAGGTTCAATTATACACAAGTCCATCTCATGAAAAGATGCAGAGTTTGCTCCAAAATGCCCATCTCAATGTACTTCCTACTTTTCAACCCACAGGCATCAAACTCAAGTTATTAAACGCTTTATACAGCAGTCGTTATTGCATTGTCAATGACTTTATGGTCAAAGGAACGGGTTTAGAAAAGGCATGTGTCATCGCCAATACACCCGATGAGTTTACCCAACAAATCAACCGATTGGCTCAACAGCCTTTTACCCAAGAACACATACAGGAAAGAAAAAAGATAGTAGGAGAGCATTTTGATAATTTACAGAATGCCAACAAGTTATTGAAGTGGATGAAGGAGTACAAAAAGTGATGCTAGGAGCGAATGGATGTTGCTTCGTCGTGTAGAAAAGTCCCGCTATCCGTTCTCATTCGTGTCGCCAACGTTTTACAAAACCAACGCTTCTACACGAATACCACTTCTATCGGGGCTAGTTGGTTTCGGTCTCAACTTCTTAGTGCCAGTTCATTGTCTTAACTCGAATTTTTTAAAAATTTATAGAATTAGCAGAATTTTTACTCGTCACCAGTCACCAGCCACCAGTCACCAGTCTACTTTATCAACTTACAAGCCCTCAAAAAGTTCCATCCATAATCCGTAAAAACAATCTGGTGAAGATCCCCTAAAAAACCTGCTTCTGCTGGCTTAGAACAAATCCCTAAACGCCAAATATTTTGAAAGGAAAGAAGGACACTAGGAAGCGAAAAATTAAAAAGGCGAACCGCTGCTTCTGCATCCAGACACTTCGTTTTATAATCATACCCACCCGACTCAATACCACCATACAAAGCCTCCAAGATGGTCACATCTTTGACCGACAACTCCCCCAATACTTTGATATAACTAGGATGAATAAAATCAGCCGTTTTAGGATTCAAAAAACCAAAAAGTAAGCTGGCAAACATCCGATTGATTTTAGGATTTTCCTTCTTACCAGCTTCCTCCAAGAGCGTCATAAAAATGTCGGAAGAAACCCGTTGTATGGTCACTTGATGATTTTCAATGACTGTCTTAGCCACCAAGACCGTCGCCAATTTATTGCGAAACCGCCAAATATCAACTCTATCCACTAAAATCCCCCCTTCATCTTCCTTAGAAAACTCCACAATTTGCCCAATAAAGTGTTGAGCAGATTTGATAAGTTGGTCGGTAATTTCTGTCATGGTGACACATTTTAGAGATAAGGTAAAATTTTTTTGAAGACAATTTACAGATACTAAGGAGTCGAGTCCTTACCCAAATAGCCCCGATAGTAGTGGTATCCCCCTTGTAGAGCAAATTCATGAATTTGCTCTACAAGGGGGATAGG
>JAHDBB010000364.1 GCA_020630635.1 Chitinophagales bacterium | reverse complement strand
GAATTGAGTAAAACTATATGGCTTAAAAAATCGTATTCGACTATCGACTATCGACCTCTTGCCCACAATACCAAAACCCCTTATCTTTGTAAAAAACCAACGACTATGAACTCCAAAAGTTGTGCTTATTTTTATGACGACCACACTTCTCAACTCTTCAAATTGGTCAATCTAAAACCTGCTTTAGATCGAGATAAAGGCGTAATGGCCCATCGTCACAACTACTTTGAAATCTTCATTTTTAAACAAGGAGGCGGACAACATCTCATTGACTTTAACGAGTATAATGTACAAAAAAACAGCGTACATTTTGTTCCACCAGGAAGCGTACATTTATTACGTCGAGATGAAAACACCAAAGGATTTGTTCTACTTTTATCCAGAGACTTTATTCACCTTATGGGCAACCAGCAGTTTTATTTGGCAAGCAAACCTCAAGAACCTGTCTTATCTTTAGACCCACCTGTTTTTGAAAAATTAGAGCGACATTTGTTACTGATTCAAGAAGAGATACAGACAGAACAAAACTACACAACAGACATTATTGCCCATTATTTAAACATCGTTCTCATCAGCTTTCAAAGACTTTTTGAACAAGACAAAACGACTCCTAATGCTACACAAGACCATCTGTTTCAAAAATTCCAACTCTTATTGGAAAATGAATTTAGTGAATTACAGCAAGTAGGAGATTATGCCCAAAAACTCCATGTGGCTCCTGAAGTCCTCAATCAAGTCTGTAAACAAAAAATGGGAAAAACTGTCGTCATGTGTATCCAAGAACGCCTTCTATTAGAAGCCAAGCGCATGTTGTTTCATTCCGATATGACCAGCAAAGAAATCGCCTACGCCCTTAATTTTAATGATCCTGCCTATTTTGGACGCTTTTTCAAAAGGAAAACCCAGCAATCGCCCCAAGTCTTCCGAAAGACCATTCGTGAAAAGTACCATGTTTTATCAGAAAAGTCCTAACCTAACCCTTTAAAAATGATTTAATATTGTCCAAATAATGGAGCTTCAAGCTGGAACTAAGAAGTTGAGACCTTACCAACTAGCCCCGATAGGAGTGGTATAAATGTAATGCGTTGGCTTCGTAAAACGTTGGCACATTTATAAGAACGGATAGCGGGACTTTCCGTAACGATGAAAGAAAACCTTTCGCTCCTAAAAAATAAATGACCTGAACCGCATTAATCATTAATAATTCACAATTTTATAAAATCCTAAAAAATGAAAACCATAAAAATCCTTTTACTTTTATTAGTAAACATCGCCCTTTTCGCCAATACGGCCACGCAAAAAATAGGGGAGGGACACGTTACAGTCATCCAAGAAAATGCCAATATGGTATGGTATGGAACCTTAGAAAATGGACTTTGCCAATGGGATAAAAATACTCAAAACACCACCTGTTTTACGACTGATAATTCTATCTTGACCGATAATAAAATCAAAGATATTTTCTTCGACAATGTAGATGATTTATGGATTAGTACTGACTCCTCACTATTTAAAATCAACGATGGAAACTTAGAATTAGTAGATGCCAATAAAGCAGGATTATTTGCCCAAAAATCGAATGGAGAATTAATAGCTGTTGATAATTATTTTTTACATACTTACAATGGAAGTACTTGGAGTACTTTGGATTTGACACAAGTAGTAAGCGACTTTTGTTGTAGTACCAATGATGCTGTGGGAATTGATGATAACGATAATATATGGATAGCTCATCATGATTTTTATTTCTATACTGTTTTAAGATTTGATGGAACTAATTGGACTGCTTTTGTTCATGAACAAAGCCTAAACGCAGAAGGCCCTTTAGCGACCTCCGAAGCCAGCATTTTACCTCGTGAGTCTTTTGACGACAATGCCCTTTTTATAGATGACAACAATATTGTTTGGGCAAGTAGTTGGACAGGTTTATATCAATATCAAAACAATGAATGGAATATTATTCATGGTGCAGGAAGTTTAGGTAATTCAAATGATACATTTTTTATTGAAGATGGACAAGATACCTTACAACATTTCGTCTATAATATCACCCAAGATTTAACAGGTAATATATGGCTGAGTACAGGACAAGATTTTAACAAAAACTTTGAAGAATTGGCTTACTTTGATGGGACAAATTGGGAGATTATGACACAAGTTTTTCCCAATGGAACCGTCTTAGAAGATATGGAAGCCTCCTTATTTGACGAAGATATTATCTACACAGCCACCAATGACGGACTATATATTTTAAGAACAGACATAGTCATCGAAACCAGTCAATTAGAACGCACTACGTGGATGAATTATACAGATGGAAAACGCATTATGGCAATGGATGAAACGTTAGATGATTTATGGATTGCGACGACAGGAGGATTATGTCGTTACAACAAAACGACCCAAATTTCGACCTTTTTCAATCGTGGAAATTCCGATATTCCAAGCAATAATTTAACGGACGTTGTAGTCGCCAACGATGGCAATATTTGGGTGGCTACCGACTTAGGTGCAGCTTATTTTGATGGAAATAACTGGACCAATTTTTACGACATAAAATCCGCCAAAATTACACAAGGAATTAACAACGATATATGGTTGGCAGCCGATCAATTATACCATTATGATAATGGAATGATAAACAATCATTTATATCCCAACAGTAGCGAATTAGGTCCTATAAGCAATGGCATAGATATCAATAAAAATACAGGTGAGGTTTGGTTAAGTGTTTATCAACAAGATGCCTTTTTCACCTATTTAAATGTTATGAAATTTGATGGAGTCAATTGGACCGTTTATAATCACTTAAATACTCCCTTACCGACTTACCCAGAAGTATATACACCTTATATCTATGGTGATCTTTTGGTCCAAAATGAAATGATTTGGGCAGTTTGTTCCAATGGTATTTTTAGACTCCATTTAGTAGATGAAACTTGGAGTATTTTTGATACAACCAACACAACGCTATCCAGTCACCATATTGCTTCCATTGAAGAAGATATGAATAATGAGTTATGGTTTGGAATACAAAGCGGATATAATAAACATGGTGGAGTCGCTCATTTTGATGGTACAACTTGGCAAGAATACCAACATCCTGATAACAATATTCTAAGTAAATATACCAATTACGTTTATCCCTCAAAATTGGATAATGATACTTACTATTTTGGAACCTATGGTGAAGGCTTATACCAATCTGATTTAAATGATTGGTCGTTTATCAATACCTCCAATAGTCCGTTACATAGTAATGATATTTTTACATTGACCATCAATAACGAAAATCTTTGGATGACAACAGATGGTAATGTATTACATAATCAAATACATGGCTTTAATGGTCAAACTTGGACAACAGAAGATACTAGTCAAACCAATATTGATTGGGAAAATTATCTATATGTCATTAGCGACCAAAATTCTGAAACAGCTTGGATACGTGTTCATGGAGGAAACCAGCAACAACTGTATTTTTTTCAAGATGGTGATTGGCAACTATTTGATTTAGCAGCCACCAACCCGCCTAGTGAAATTACAGGATATTTTGATGCAAAAGTGCAACATGATATTATTTGGATAGAAAAGGATGGCCAGCTTTTTAGATACAAAGACAATACTTGGACCAGTTATACACCGCCATCTTATGTAATTAGTTTTGGTAGCAATGGTAGCTCAAATTATCTAATGACTCATAATTTTAGTGATATTTCAACCTATGTATCAGGAACTTGGACCACTTGGACCAGCGAAGATTATGGTTTAGCAAATGGTAAATTTCATAAAGTTATTTTTGGTGGTTATTGGAATTGGATATTGCATGATTATGGCATCATTCGACAAAACTACTCTACAGGATCTTTTTATGTAACACCTTTGGATTATCCATTATTAGAACAAGAATATCTTTTAACCTTTGCATTAGATAAGCACAATAATTTTTGGATTGGAACCAGTAAACGCTTACTATATTTTGATGCTCAAATGAATACTTGGACAATATATGATACTTCCAATTCTAACTTACCCAATGGAGGAATCAAACATTTGGTTTTTGATGAACAAGACAATCTATGGATAGGAACAGACAAAGGTGGTTTAAGCGTATTTAATCCTCAAGGTATAGAAAACATCACTCCTCAAGAACAAAAAGTAGCTTTTCATTTATTCCTTGAAGGTGCTTATCAAACTAATGGCACGATGTCCACTGCTTTACAAGAAGCCAATCTTTTACCATTGACCCAACCTTACAACCAAGCTCCTTATTTTTATGACGGAAATGAAGCCGTTACAACAATGCCCGATGGAGTGGTAGATTGGGTATTAGTCGAAGCCCGTTTAGGTACTCCTCAAGCTTCTGGTGAACGCAATACAGTTACAGTTGAAACACATGCAGCCTTATTGATAGAAGATGGTACTTTAATGGATACAGATGGCACAATAGGGGTTACGTTTAGATGTTTGCAACCCAATGCCGCCTATTATTTTTGCATTCGCCATCATAATCATTTAGACGTTATCAGTAGCAATCCTATCAACCCAAGTCAGACACCTTTATACGATTTTACAACAGACGAAAATCAAGCATTGGGCAACAATCAACTCAAAGAGAGCGATGATAGTCGTTACATGTTATTTACAGGCGACTACACCCAAGACGGTGTGATACAAGTTTCAGATTATGATGCTTGGATAACCAATCCTGCCATTTTAAATATTTATGCTCCAACTGACGGAACCTTAGACGGAGTCATACAAGTCACCGATTTTGACGCTTGGTTTAACAACAAAGCCAAATTAGGCGTACCCGAAATAGATTATTAAGAACATTTGATTTTTTAGGACGGAATGTTGGGAGCTTCGTCGTAACGGGGTTTCCCGCTATCCGTTCTTATGAACACTCTAAAAATGACATTTTTTAGAAAAATGTCATTTTTTCGCATTCATACCACTACTATCGGGCGTATTTGGTAGAGGGTAGGGGATGTTTTCGGTTCTTTTCGTGCTTTGGAGATGGTGATTTGCAAAAGAGAACAAAAGGAATGGTTTGGGTACAATTAATTATTTAGGAATTCAAAAATAAACGTCCTTTCCTGTTCCATCCTCTTATTTCGCCACTTTTACCCTCACTATTAGTATACGCTTTTAAAATTAATATACGAATATTGTAGGAACATATTGCATCTGTTCTCACGAATGAACCGCATCGCATCCGTTTGTCACTTTTACCCTCACTATTGGTATACGCTTTTAAAATTAATATACGAATATTGTAGGAACAGATTGCATCTGTTCTCACGAATGAACCGCATCGCATCCGTTGATAAAGAATTGAAAATATTAATTTCTAATACGTACGTCTAGTAAGAAGTACTTTCCTCAACCAACTAGACCCGATAGCAGTGGTATTGCTATATGGGTTGGGTTGTGGTAAAGCTATAGCAATAAGAACGAATAGCGGGGAGACCCATTGCGACGAAGCTCAATCTGTTCTCTCCTAAAAGAAGTTTAAAAAAATGAGAAACAAGGGTTTAGGTATAATTTAAATAGCTTTTACTTTAGAATACTTTGAAAATATTTTTGTATAGAATCAATATGATAAGTATATTTGCTACCCAATTTCAAAACCCAAAATAAACTCATGACTCGAAAAAAATTACAAAATGGGATGGTTTTTTTGTGCCTCTTATTATTGACTAGTCTTAGCAACTACGCACAACCAGCCATAGACTGCCGTTTTACAGCAAATGAAGACAACTGTGACGACTACTGTGTCTTTCTTGAAATATCCTGTCAAGAAGGACCTATTTATATAGGTAGTTCTTCTATGAGATTCAGCTATGATGCCGATGTGGTCCGTTTTGCAGGAAACAATACGAATGGAATCACCGTTGGTTCCTATGAACCCATTAATTTTTATCTTAATGATGGAACAGACCCTACGAATCCACCTAACAGTGAATGTACTTTTATTCCTCCTGGATTAGAAAATCCTATCTCACCTTATACAGAACATGGCTTTGATGGAGGCACATCTGGAGATTTTCTGAATACGTGGGTTCTAAGCATTCCTACCTTATTTGGCGCACCTGCAGCTTGTCCATCTGTTGCCAACGAATGGGTGCCTATTGTTGAAATTTGTTTTGAGGTATTAGACCCAACTGGCGACCCTAACTTTCAATTTTCAGGAACTGAAAATGGACCTGTATTGGATTTGACAGGTACCAATTTTAATAACGATACAGACCCACCTATTAAATATCAAAATGGTACTTTTGAAGAGTTACATACCTCTTTTGATACTTTTTGTGGAGATAATGTAGAAGGGTGTACAGATCCTATGGCTTGTAATTATAACGAATCTGCGACCATAGATAATGGCACTTGTAGTAGTGAAGATCCTGGGACAGGCAATACAGATATTTGTCAAGGAAATACAGAAGTATGGAATCCAAGTACTTGTAGTTATGATATAGATCTTGTTCAAGTTTTAGGTTGTACCGATGAGATGGCTTGTAACTATGATACAGATGCGAACTGTGATGATGATTCGTGTGATTTTGTTGCTTGTGCGGATTGTGCAGGAGTCCCAAATGGACCGAATGTATTAGATGAATGTGGAGTATGCGACGACAATCCAAGTAATGACAATGAAACATGTGCGG
>JAHDBB010000363.1 GCA_020630635.1 Chitinophagales bacterium | reverse complement strand
AAACACACAGAAAACGGTTCTGAAAATGGTCAAATAACAATCAAAAAAATTACTATTGCGACAATCTGGGATGCACCCTGTTACTTATATTTTCATCCATCTATCCAAAAAATATCATGCTAATCATCGGAATCGCAGGAGGAACTGGTTCAGGTAAAACAACCGTTGTCCGCCGAATTGTAGAACGTATTGACCAGTCACAAGTAGTGATTATTCCACAGGACAATTATTACAAGGATCAGTCTCACTTGTCTATTGAGCAACGACAGGCTCTCAACTTTGATCATCCTTCTGCTATTGAGTTTGAGTTGCTTGTAACGCATCTTAAAGCTCTAAAAAAGGGAGAAAATATTAACTTGCCTCAATATTCTTATTTGACTTGTACTCGTTCTGAAGACAGTATACCCATTGAGCCTAAAAAGGTGGTTATTGTGGAAGGGATGATGACGCTGGTTAATGATGGTCTGGTCGATATGTTGGATGTCAAGGTCTTTGTGGATGCAGAACCTGATGATAGACTGATCCGATGTATTCAACGGGATATTGAGGAGCGAGGACGAAATTTTTCGACGGTCGTGGATAGATACTATAAAACGGTTAAACCTATGCACCGTCTTTTTATCGAACCTAGCAAAAAAAAGGCGGATTTGTTGATTCCGCATGGGGGAGAAAATACCGTCGCTATTGATTTAGTAGTGGCTCGTATTGAGGTCGAATTATTAAAAAAATAATAATATTTAAAAATCTTAAACTTATTAATTATGAATTTGCAATTTAAAAATGTGACCAATGAGGTCTTTGAGAAACTTAGAGAGGAAATGAATAAAATCGGGGTGGATATCGAAGGAGAACAGGGCGATATTACGACCAAAGGAATTCGAGGTAGCTTTAGCCGAGATATGGATAATGATACGCTTGAAATTGAAATCGAAAAAACGCCTATTATTTTGCCTAAAAAGCTCGTGGTTCATACCATCACTAAGGTCATTACTGAAAATGGAGGAGAGGTCGCTTCAGAAGCCTAAAATGACTTTAAGAAGTCCTGTCCTCGCAAAATAGACCTGATAGTAGTGGTATAGCAAATATGGCATGGCTAAAAGGGTTTGAGGGGCTTTGCTATAAGAACGGATAGCAGGGAGACCTGTTACGACGAAGCATTTAAACGTTCTCTCCAAAAAGAAAAAATCAATTATACAACCATAAAAATCTATAAGATGAATCTTCCCAAAGAATTGACAGATTTTCTAAAAAATTCTAATAAAATCGACATTGAGGAACTTGCCAATATGTATGATGAGGCTCTACTCAAAGCAACTTTAATTCCCAAAGAAGAATGGGTTGTCGAGGAAGTCAAAGTTCATACTCAATGTCTCAAAAATGATATGGGTATAGAGTTTGAAAAAGATGGATACTTTCGTATCAAATATGTTGATTTATTGAGCTATGGCAATGCACTAGTTTGGTATCCTGATCTTCAATGTTTTGGACAAGCAGGCAATTCCGACCATTGTTTCTTCTTTATCCTCAAAGACATCGACTTCAATACGATTAGTCAAAAGACCTTCAAGTATCTCATTGGCTATTTTGAATGGGATGAAGGAGCTGATTTTATGATAACTGGTCAAGATCTTGCAGCATGCCCATTTGAAGAAGGAGACGACAAAGATGGCTGGTTTTTAAGGGTTTAAATGTAATGCCAATCAAAATAAACTAATATCAGAAATAAGGAATAGGAAAAGAAAAATTAAGGATCATTTAACGCAAAAATTATGACAACAGAAAATATTACTTTGTTCTTCCAACAAGGAAGCAGCGACAAGGTTTACAAGGCTTCTTTGGAAGAAAAAGACGGAAAATATATCGTCAATTTTGCCTTTGGAAGACGAGGTTCTACCCTCAAAACAGGAACCAAAACACAGTCGCCTGTCGAATATGAAAAAGCCAAAAAGATTTATGACAAATTGGTCAACAGTAAGGCGGCTAAAGGCTATATTCCTCACGAAGACACAACCAATTATGTCTATACCAGCGACCAAGTGAGTACAGGCATTCATTGCCAATTGCTCAATCCAATCAATAAAGAGGATGCCAATGAGTTTATGGAAAATGAAGAATGGTGGGGACAGGAAAAAAAGGATGGAAGACGCATGTTGATTTGGAAAAAAGACGAAATTACGGCCATCAATCGCAAAGGTTTTTCCATCGGCGCACCTGAAACAATCTTGGCGGCTGCTCAAAACATCGAAGGCACTTTTTTAATTGATGGCGAAGCCATTGGCGACAATTTATTTGTATTTGATTTGCTTGAATTAAATGGAGAAGACATTCGCAACCAATCTTATCAAGAACGTTTGGAACTTCTAGAAAAAGTGGGGTTTGATCAGCATATTCAGGTAGTTAAGACCGCCAAAACGCCACAAGAAAAACAAACTTTATATCAGGATTTAAAAAGGACCAATTCTGAAGGGATTGTTTTCAAAAAGCACCTAGCTCCTTATACTTCGGGAAGACCCAATAGTGGTGGCTCTCAACGAAAGTTCAAGTTTTACGATACGGCTTCGGTCATTGTTTCCAAAGTCAATGATAAACGCAGTGTTGCCATGATGGTATTGGACGGCGACAAAGAGGTAGAGGTGGGCAATGTCACAATTGCTGTCAATCAAGAAATTCCACCAGCAGGCTCCATCATTGAAGTTCGTTATCTGTACGCTTACAAAGGCGGCAGTTTGTACCAGCCCAATTTCTTAAATCTCCGAACGGATTTGGACAAAGAAGACTGTATTATCCAACAGTTAAAGTACAAAAAAGAGAGTTAGATTTTTTATTTGGAGAGAACGGATAGTGCGCTGTCGTATAGCATGGTCCCGCTATCCGTTCTTATGCATGCAGCCCAATTTTGGGTAGCCAACGCTCGTGCATTCATACCACTACTATCGGGTCTATTGGGTCATAGACACAACTCCTTCGTACCAAGTCATCAAACATCACTCGTCACCAGTCACTCGTCACCAGTCACTCGTCACCAGTCACTCGTACCAGTCACTCGTCACCAGTCACTCGTACCAGTCACCAGTCACCAGTCACTCGTAGCAGTCACCAGTCACTCAAACGCTCTTCCTTCAAAAAAACGAGAGACAATCACCAGCACAATAACAACGGCTGCAGTCATATGTCCTCCATCTTGTATCATATAATGCGCCCAAAACGCCAACACAGCATCATAAAAGAATCCAGCATACGCCCACTCTTTCAAGAACCTAGAAACCCGACTCAATACAGCAATCACGCCCAAAACCTTAGCCACTGCCAAAGGATAAACCAACCACGTCGGAAAACCCAATTGCTGAAAGAATCCACTCACCATTTCATATTTAGTAAAATACATTCCTGCCGAAAAACAGAAAAGTAAGCACATCAAAACAGTTGAAACCCAATAAACAACCTTGTTTACATTCATATTTTTTTTATTTTTCCAGCAAGATATACAAATTAATTATTTTTGGCTCTAAATAACCAAAACCCATATCAACAATAGACAATTTTAACCAATTTTGGTTATCTTGTGACAAGATAAATCAAAACGCTGTATGTTATTTCGAGAAACGGTATTGATACAAGATTTCATTATTTTATATGAACTTGCATTGGCAATTGGTTCTTCTATGAAGATTATAGATAATTGTGAGGCTTTTTTTAAGATACTAATGTCTCGCAAAAATCTAACTACTGCTTCTTATTGGATAGTAGAACCCAACCAAGAAATACAAATGGTATGGGCTATTCCAAAAGTTAATTACAAATCTTCTCCTCCCCATCTATCCAGTCAATTTATAGAAACACTTCAAAAAGAACAATCTCTCATTATACATCCTAATGAACCCTTTTTTGATGAACTCATACAACAAAACCCTGAAAAAAATGGGTGTTTTTTATGCTATTCTATTGGTACAAAGGGCATCTTCTTAATGTATCGAACAATTTCCACTTTTACAAAAATAGAACAAAAACAGCTCCAACAAGTCATGAATAAATTTGGCTTTTTTATGGAAGGTGTTTTTTCTACTGAAAAGTTAGAGGAAGAAATTAATGTCAGAACCCAAACGGAAAAGGCTTTATTATTATCTCAAAAAAAATTAGAAAAAACTCAATTCAATTACAGCATATTATACGAAAATATGTTTGATGCCATCTTCTTATACGACTATATAGAAGAGAAAATCATGGATTGTAATAAAGCAGGTCTAAAGTTGCTTGGATATTCTAAAGAAACCATCACTCAACTTCATAAAGTAGACATCATTCGTCCTTTCTCCCGATATTTTCCCAATATTGACTTTGAAGAAGTATATGAATTAAACAAAGAAGAAGTCTTGGTCGGTAACAATGTAAGAACTTTTGGAATCTTGGTTACCAAACAAGGCAATGAAATACTAGCCAATCTCAATATTGTTCCCACTAAAGAGAAACGAGGAGAAGCCTTTATTATTATTCATGATATGACCCAAGAAATCAAGAATAAAAAGGCTCTTTTAAAAAGTGAAAAAAAATATCGAGATGTCTTTGAAAACAGCCATCAAGCCATCGCTATTTATGATGTCTCTAATCAACAATTCTTAGACTGCAATCAAAAAGCTGTAGAAATGTATGGTTATGATTCTAAAGAGGAAATAATCAAGACACCTATCACTGACTTTTTAGCTTCTATACAATTTGATGGAATCACTCGTGAAGAATTGATGGAACTCAAACTAAAGCATTTTCGCACACACAATAGATTTGAAAGGACCATCATCGCAGAAAAAAAGAATGGAACCCCATTTATTGTTAATGAAATCGTCATCAAAAATGAAGAGGCTGGTAAAATAGAACTTATTTTCTTTATGAATGACATCTCCCAAGAATACGATGCTCAAAAACAAGTCAAAGAAAGAACAGCCATCTATGAAGCACTCATTCACAATTCTTATGATGGTATTGATATTATAGAACTTGGCAACAATACAGAAGAATCAGTTGATAAACTACTAGTTCGCAATCAAAAACTCAAAGACATTATCCATAATAGAAAAGATCCTTTTATCAAGTTAGAAAGTGTCTTGGCTCAATCGCCTCCACAACAAAAAAATGGAGAAGATAGTCGAAAATATTTCAAAAAAGTTCTCAAAAACATTCAAAATCAAGGGTATTGCAAATATGATTGGCAGATTTATGATACCAATGGAATCCTTAGAGATTTTGAAGGGATTATCCAAAAACTAGATGTCAATGACAAAAGCATCTTAATTCGTATCTATCAAGATGTAACTGAAAGAATTAAAGTACAAGAAAAAATCAAAAAAAGTGAAGCCAATTATCGACAACTTTTCAATAATGCTTTTGATGGTATTGTCGTTTACTCCTTGAACCAAAAAAAAATTATTAGACTTAATTCAAAATTTCTTGCTTTTTTGAAAGGTGAAGAGCCTCCACTCACAAATCTCTCTAACTTTACCCAAAGTAACTTACAGGAATTTCTTCCAAAATACCAACCAAATGGTCAAACTTCTAATGAACTTAGAGATGATGTATTCAAAAAAGTAATACAAAAAGGTTCTTTATCCGTTGAAGTTGTCTTTCTCACTAGTAAAGGTAAAAACGTTATCACCGAAATCAATGCTTTTCTTTTAGATATAGAGAATCCGGATAACATCGTTTTTATCATCAAAGACATCACCAAAAGACGAGAACGTGAAAACATTATTCAGCAACAAGTACAAGATTTAAATCAAAAAAATGAGGAGTTAAAAAAGTATATCGCTTCTAATTCCGATTTACAAAACTTCGCTTACGTCGCTTCTCATGATTTAAGAGCTCCTCTAAGAACCATCAATACCTTCTCCGAATTATTAAAGGTAAAACTCAAAGATAGAATTGATGAGGAAGAGGAAGAACTACTTTCTTTTATTGTGGATTCGACACAGAGTATGCAACAACTTATCAAAAGTCTATTAGAATACTCCAAAGTCAATTCGGTGAAAAGTGAAATGATTTGGGTTGATATACAAAAATTGGTTAAAGACATTGCAAAAGACCTTCAAACCAATATTCAAGAGAAAAAGGGAAAACTCCTTTTTGAAAATCTCCCTCGCATCAAAGGAGATAAAATGAAACTCAAACAGCTCTTCCAAAATCTCCTAGTCAATGCGCTAAAGTTTAATAAAAAAGGAAAAGCACCCATCGTTAAAATCTACTTTGAGGAGTTAGACAATGCTTGGAAGTTTTATATCAAAGACAATGGAGTCGGCATTCCACCAGAATTTAAAGAAAGGATATTTGTCTTGTTCAAGCGATTGTATTCTAATGCGGATTATGAGGGTACTGGCATCGGGCTGGCAACTTGCAAAAAGGTAGTACAACAACATGGTGGCGAAATTGGTGTGGAATCAGAAAAAGGTAAAGGAGCTACTTTTTATTTTACCATTAAGAAAGATTTATAATTTGACTAAATAACTGTATTCAAAAAACGAAACAATGAACCTAATCAATGTCATTACCGCAGTTTGTAGTCTCCTTTTCTTTATGGTAGGAGCAGATAAGTTTTTAGTCTTTTTAGAACCTCCTTGTTCTTTGATGGATAGTGTATCTCCAACCGTCTGGAAAAGTCTAGTGGACTATGGCGCAAATTTCACCACCACTTTTTTGACCTTTTCGACAAGT
>JAHDBB010000362.1 GCA_020630635.1 Chitinophagales bacterium | reverse complement strand
TTTGATTGGTACACCCATCATTTAGCGTTCCACCATCGGTAGTATAAATGTAAGCACCTGCTTCTGAAACAGTAATCGTTTGGGTAGTGCCAGAAGGAATAGCCACCTCATCTTTATACCATTGATAAGAAGTATAACCTGTTTCAGCGATTAAATCCAATGTTTTACCCTGACAAAGTTGTTTGGATTCAGGAAATTCATTGACTGTGATGGTTATACAATCGCTTGCAACATCACAAGAGCCTGTTGCACAATCTCCCATTTCTGCTACAATAACTTGGTAGTAAGTAGTAGCAGATAAATCAGCAGGTGGAGTATAAGTATCAGAGGTAGCTCCTGCTATATCGGTCCAAGGTCCATCACAGGAGACAGTACTGGTTTGCCATTGGTAAGTCGAACTGCTACTGTTAGAAGTGACGATCAAGTCAGACAAGGCATCCCCAACACAGATGTTTTGACTGCCACTAACAGTAATGCTTGGGGTAATAGCGGTTTCAATATTAATTGTTACAGAAAATTGACCGCATTGTGCTAAAGCATTGGAGCCATCAGAAAATAACTCAAAGGTACCACAAGCCATATTATTATTGATGTCAATAGAATTATTACAAGCATTAAAATCTATTCCTGTGTTGGCGGCATCCGGTGTCCAACCTCCTTCACAAATGATTCCATTACAATCAATTAAATCCTGTAGAAAAATTTCCATTGGATAACTTAAATCACAAAAGAGTGTATCAATGACAATAGTAGAAGGATTGGGACAACATTCTGATAAAATACTGATTCCTTTTGCCGTACTCTCACTACCAGTAGGACCTATTGCTGCGCCAAGATAATTCAAGTTAGGATCAAATAATGATACACAATCATCAAAAGGAGACCGTGTAGAAACAAGGAGTAAATCGGTAGATTCTAAATAGTATATTCCTATAGCATTATACCATCCGCCATCTCCATCATCAATATCTAGTGCTGTGATAGCTTGCAGTATGCCATTGCTATCATATTTTAATATTCTTGCTGCATCTAATACGGTAAGGGGGTTGCCATTGTCATCTACAGGTGTTTCGTCAGCAGTTCCTATCCTTTCGACGATGTAGATATTTCCTGCAGCATCTACAGTAATACCATATATTCTATTAACAGGAAGTCCCGCTGTACCTATTTGAGGCTCATTATTGCCGTTCTGTGTTAGTAGTGGGGCTATACAATCTGGATTGGTATCATTTATGTCACTCAGTGGTACAGAATTGATATCCACTCTATAGATATAATTCTCTAATGTAGGATCATTTGTATGTCTATCATTGTTGGATGTCACGTACAAATATCCATCATCTGCTAAGAACATTCCCCAATCATTACGATAGGTCATATTATCAAAACAATAGTAACCCAAAGGGTCTCCTGTACAAAGATCATAAGCATAGACCCCATTTTCAATTGAAGCAGTCTCTTTCTCTGTAGCGGAAGCACCATATGTTGCTTCACCTTGCCTAGAGTTTACATATAGGGTGTTACCTTCTGAAGCTATATTATAACCACCATCATTGATGACAAAATCGCTTTCAGGCAGTATCTCCCCATCACATGTCAATCTTCTGATATCGCCCCGATTAGTTTCGCCAATATATAAAAAACCATTCAAATCAGAACCTAATCCATGTGGTGCAGTAAGTTCTTCCATTGCCGCTGCATTACTATACCAGGGACTACCGATTTCATTGAGCAAATTAGAAGGAGCATCTGTTATTTCATTAAATGTCTCGTTTACTTCAAATTTGTGAACTGCTCCATTATTTGAGGTTTCATTAAGGTAGACATACTCTGTACAATCACAAGATTGTCCTTGAAGTGAGGTGTCGGTGAAAAATACAAAAATGAGTAGTAGCCAATAAGTGGTGAAGATTTTATAGAATTTCATAAGTTATTTTTTTTACAAAGGAGTGATGATTCCTACTTGAAATTGTTGGGTGTAACAATGCTCTTTTTTTTGTTAAAAGATAGTGGAAAACATATCCTGTTTTAAATAGATGTACGGGCAAAAAAATGAGAAGTTGATTTTTTAGCAAGTCAAAAAAAAATAAAAGTTGCGTTTCATATTAATTTTATTAAGTGTAAATCTTTGATTGTTAGCTATTTGTTGTTTTGGGGGGGGGAGGTTTTAAGATGGATTTATATTTGTTGTTATAGCATTTTTTTGATAAAATAAATTCTTGAAAAGTTGTAAATTGATTTTTTATAATTATTGTGTTTTGGTAGGTGTATAAATTTTAATAAGTTTTGTGCGTATAGACTATATAGCATTTAGGTTTTACAACCTATTAAATTTATAACTATGCTGTTTACACTGCTTTTTTATCTCCATAAATTTTAAAAACAATCATGAAAAGAGACACCAGCAAGTTATTTAAATTGGTAAAGAGCCTCACCAAAAATGAAAAACGATTTTTCAAACTTTACTCTAATTTGTATAATCAAGGAAAAAATAAAAACTATTTATTTTTATTTGAGCTATTGGATGGAATGAAAACGTACAACGAAGAAGTGTTTTTGGATAAAATAAAATCAAGAATAAAATATAGTAATCTGTCGCAAGTAAAGACTTACTTAGTGAAAAATCAGAAATAAACTATTCCAAAATGGGACTAAGAGATTTTTAGATTTTTAAGGCAAAAAACGGAGTCATAGCAGGGCTACGACGAGTATTTTTAACGCAAAAAATCGGAAAATGTCGATGTCAAATGGAATAAGTTATTTTTGTTGTTTCACTTAAAACACCACATTTTTTTGTCCCTAAAGTTATTTCATCGCAAAAACTCAAAGGTTGTTCAACATTACGATGATATAGGATTAGCCAATTTATTGATTGAAAGAAAAGAATACGAAGAAGTCGAAAAACTGTTGAATAAAATTTTGAAAGGCCAACAGAATGAAAATAGTCTTCATAAAGTGGTAGATATTCGTCTCACTTTTTTTAAGCTAGCTCTTGCTCGAGAAATATTAGAGGAGTATTCCTATGAAGACGTTTGGGAGATGCTAAGAACATTTGAGCGTTCATTATATACATACTATTGGAAATCTAAAATCCGCTTGGTTTTTAACGAAGCAAGACTTTTTATTTATGACTCGAATTTTATGGATGTATCTTACCAAAATCAGGCACAACAAGTATTGGATAAGGTTTTGTTAAAACATAAAGTGCCGGTAGAAAATAGATGTTTTATTCCCATTAATATATTGAATGTCTTGTGTTACCTTGAATTAGGTAATGTGAATATAGCTCAAAGAGAGTTGACCAATTTTAAACGAAAACTACAACGTAATGATCTGTTTTCTCCTATTTTAAAAAATCTGTTACAACAACTTATGATCATTATACAGTCCTCTTTTTCACTCCCCAAAATAGAGGCTTTGAAACCAATCATTCAGACCTTTGAAGAGAATCAAGAGCGAAAGTTTTTCAATTTTTGGGCGAAAGAAAAACTCAAGGAGATGAAGAAAGGATGATATGATTAAAACTTTTTAGGAGAGAACGAAAGGAGCTTCGTCGTGACGGGTCTCCCCGCTATCCGTTCTTATGAATGCAGCCACGCTCTACCGCAAGTCTTTTCGACTTGTGGTCTCAAGGCCTTGCATTCATACCACTACTATCGGGTCTAGTTGGTGGAGAAAAGGACTGCTTATACATAAGGCATTTTAAATTTAGATTTTTCAAAAATCACCTTATTCCTCAATATTAAGCAATCCCGCAAGTCTTTTCGACTTGTGGTTCTAAATGCAAGTAAGTCTTTTCGACTTACGGAATCTAAAAATAGTTTGTCGTTTATATAGTGCCAGAAAAATGGCAGGAAAACCGAATCGCAAATGTCCCATTGTCCCTTTTCTTTGATAAACGTTTAGACCCTGCAAAATAGCCCTGATAGTAGTGGTATCGCTGAAAAGATAGGCTAATTCAAATGATGACTTTGAGTCACCATTTGATTGAGCAAAGCTAGAAGCGATAAGAACGAATAGCAGGACTTCTCATAACGACGAAGCACCAAACCCTTCGCTCCAAAAAATAAAAATACTTTAATTCATTCTTATGGATAAAGTAACGAACTTTCCTTTTTTTACCCTAAAAATGTATTTTTTTATCTTACATGCTTCAACGAATAATTTTATTTTTGAATTATTTCATACAGTAAGAAGATAATGAAATATCCTACCTTATACCAAGCATTTAGAAAGTACATCAACCTATCTCCTGAAGCCTATCTTGATCTAGAAAATAGACTCGTCCATAAAACACTTGACAAAAAAGAGTTTCTAATCAAAGAAGGACAAGTCATCCGATATTTACCTTTCATCCATAAAGGTTTGATGGTCAATTATAGGTTAGATGATGAAGGCGAAAAACATGTCATTCAAATTCGATGGGCGGGATTATGGTTAGGTGATCTCTACAGCTTTTTTTCAGGCGCACCAACCAAATTCAATATTCGTACTTATCAGCCTACCGAATTATTGATGATCAACCATGAGACCTTTGATTTTATAACAGAAAAACATCCTATCTACGAAAAGTATTTTCGCTTATCTATTCAGAATGCCTATATCGCCACCCTCAATCAGATTTTTAATCTACACAGCTCTAGTGCAGAAGCAAGGTATCTCGAATTAATCAAAAATGTTCCTGAGCTTTTGAATGATATTCCTCATTATCTGATTGCTTCTTACCTAAGTATTAAGCCACAATCCTTGAGTCGTATTCGCAAAAATTATAAATAAGTATTTCATTAACATAGGTGAATGAAATATTATATAGCAGTGATTAATTTTGAAGTTGGTAATGGTCTTAGGACGAACAAGTTGGTTACTCTAAGATACTTTCATTAAAATAATCTAAACTATAGCTTTATGACAAAGAACATACTATGTTTGATAATCTCCCTCTTTTGGGTTGTTTATGCCCAAGCACAAACTCCACCTCTTTCTGAAGGAATGGATATTACACTACGAAATACCTTACAAGATCCAGGTGAGCCAGAAGTTCCTTATTCTGGTTTATTTGGATTAGCCGACGACGCTTTTGACGAGTTCGCTACCCTTTCAAATACTGTGTCAGAGTTTCCTACTGCATTGGCTCAAACAGGAACACCATTTGGTGACATTAGCGGATTGTACGATATTGATTTCACCGAAAACAGTATTGAGTTTACAGCCCTACCCGATGAAACCGATCCTTTTTGGACCAATGTATTTGGCGTTTTTCCAGCAGGAAAATTTGATAGATATTATTTTACTTTTGCCGAACCACACAATATTGTAAGTGGGGCAAGCAATTATGTATCCGTCAATTTAATCGTGGAATCTCCTACCGTTATTGTTGTTGAAATTAGTGAAGGCTATGACTTGAATCCTGGTATTTCTTTTTTCATCTCCTTAAATATGGCAGAGGAATTAACCAATGAAGAAAAAGCCAGAGCCTTTAATGAAGGTTTGATTAATGGAGATGCATCTGTGATTAAATGGATTCGTAACGATTATCTCCAACACAATCTTGGTGTTCCAACTGGAAAAGCACCTATCGCTGGTTTTTATGGTGGACAACCCACAGGTATTACCGTTGACATTCATCGCTCATTTGAAGTAGGAGATTATGTTTTTGCACAAACGACTTTAGGAGGAACTTGGGGAGCCTTCTTTGGCTCGAATACAGACAATATCTTGTATGAAGTATGGCGATTTGAAGATGGATTTGCCGTAGAACACTGGGATAATATTGTTCCTGTAATAGATGATATGGATGGTACGACTCAAACAGATGGAGTGACGACTCCTGCTATTGATTTAGAACTTACAGATGCCAATAACGCCTTATTAGAAGAAATGTCACAGACCTTATTCATTGAGGGAGATTGGACTAATGTGAGTAGCTATTTTGATCTTGACAACTATGTACAACATAGCGTAGGAGCAGGACCCGATGGCGCATTCTTGGCATCATTGGCAGGACAAACAGGTTTATCTTTTTACGATGACATCAAATTTATTCACACATTGGGTAACTTTGGTTTGGTGATGTCTCAAGGTCCAGATATTACGGGGCAAGATCCAGATGGTGTATATGCGTACTATGATTTGTTCCGAATAGACAATGGACTAATCGTAGAACACTGGGACGCTATTCAGCTTATTCCACCACAAGAACAATGGGCGCATAACAATGGGAAGTGGGGCGATGATGCTTTTTGTGATGAAGGATTTTACTATGATAGTGGAGAATGTTTAGCCAATCCAGGTGATGGAGAAATTGCTAGAGAGGGAGCTTTATATGCAGCAACAACTTGTCCCGTTGATGGAAATGAAATATACAGTTGGTACAGTGTTCCTGATAATCAATTGGTTGCTCAATTAATTGGAAATCCTTATTATTCCCCAGCTAAGTTGGGAACGTACTATGTTGTGGTCAATGATCCTGATAGCAATTGTACCCAAACTTTTGCGCCTAGAACCATCACTAGTTTAGATGGTTGTTGTGAACTCGATGATTAAATATAATTTTAAAATTACCCTCTTCTTTTTGTGATTAGCAATCCGATGGTAATGACCTATATTTTTATTACGATTGCTAATTTGAAAGCCAATTGCGTTTATACGTGATTGGCTTTTTTTATTGCTCTTCACTTCGTGTTTTTCTTTTAGGAGAGAAAGGTT
>JAHDBB010000361.1 GCA_020630635.1 Chitinophagales bacterium | reverse complement strand
AAGGCCTGTCTGGCGAAGACAAGGAAATGAGCAGTCAAAACACACAGAAAACGGTTCTGAAAATGGTCAAACAACAATCAAAAAAATTACTAATGCGACAATCTGGGATGTACCCTTAAAACACAATTCAAAAGAAAGTGAAAAAAATACTGGTAATAGGCGCAGGAAAATCAGCTACCCATCTCATTTCCTATCTCTTAGAACAATCTGAAACCCTCAACTGGCAAATAACTGTAGGAGACATCAACCTAGAATTAGCCCAAAAAAAGCTCAACAACCATCCCAATGGAAAAGCCGTTTTTTTTGACATTCATGACGAGAATCTACGACAACAATACATCCAAGAAGCCGACATCGTAGCCTCTTTACTACCCTATAAATTTCATTCCATCGTAGCGAAAGACTGCCTAAAATTTGGCAAAAACTTAGTGACTGCTTCCTATGTAGATGCCACCTGTAAAGCACTCGCTCCAGAGTTTGAAAAAGCCAACCTATTATTTATGGCAGAGATTGGTTTAGATCCAGGTATCGACCATTTAGCGACTATGAAAATGTTGGATGACCTCAAAGCCAAAGGCGCAAAAATCAACGCTTTATATTCCTACACAGGAGCATTGATTCACCCAGAAAACGACAACAATCCTTGGCATTACAAATTTACTTGGGCGCCCATGAATGTCATTACCGCAGGACAAGGAACGAGCCAATACATGTACAACAACAAGCCCAAATATATTCCATACAATCGCCTATTCAAATCCTCTTCCGAGCGAGAGATAGGAGATTTAGGAATATTTGAAGTGTACCCCAATCGGGATTCCATCCAATACAGAAAAAAGTACAATGTAGATGGAGTGGGGACTTTTCTAAGAGGGACTTTAAGACGCAAAGGTTACTGTCCAGCGTGGGATACTTTTGTTCAATTAGGCTGGACCAACAACAAACAAATAATCGAAGTCAATGGACAAACCTACACCGATTTATTAGAAGCCTATCTGCCCATTTACATTCAAAAAGGAAGAACGATAGAAGAGTCTTTAGCAGCTTTCCTCAACATCGAATTAGACAGCAACATCATGGATCAATTGCGTTGGTTAGAACTGTTCGACCACAAGCCCATTGGATTAGAAAAAGGAACAATCGCTGAAATTCTTTGCCATTTACTACAAGAAAAATGGAAGTTAGAAGAAGACGACAAAGACATGATTGTCATGCTTCATGAGCTAGAATACGAACTCAATGGCGAGGAACGCAAACAAGTCGCTACGATGGTTTGCATGGGAGAGTCCAAAGACAATACAGCCATATCCAAGACCGTTGGTTTACCATTAGGCATTATGCTCAAACTCATTGTAACTGGACAGATTAAACTCACAGGTGTCAAGATTCCCACAATGCCCGAAGCATACAACCCCATTCTCAAAGAACTAGCACAATACGGAATCGTTTTTGAAGAAAAAGACCTAATTCTGTCTTCCTAGAAGTTATTTTATTAGGAGCGAAAGGTCAGGTACTTCGTCGTGTTGGGAAGTCCCGCTATCCGTTCTCATCGCTATGGCTCCTCCACCGCAAGTCTTTTCGACTTGTGGTCTAAAGCCACACATATAGCGATACCACTACTATCGGGGCTAGTTCGTTGCGGTCTTCCTCCATAGTTACTGAACCGTTTTAGAATTTAGAATTTAATCCATTCGGGGCTAGCTGGTTGAAGACACAACACCCTAATAAACTGTGGCAAAAACAAACCATAATTTGATAACTTCCCTGTAAAACAAAGAAAAGTTTTCAAATTTCTACAAAACCCCATACAACCTTCTTACAAGTTAAACTGTTATTTAATTAAGAAATCAGGCTTTTCAACAAATTATAGGAACAAATAATATCTATTCCAAAAGCCAGAAATCACAAGATATGATAAAACTACCAGTCATCAACCAACAGGAAAAACAAGCCCGAAAAAGAAAACCCGACTGGTTAAAAGTCAAACTACCCATCGGAGAAAACTACCGAAAAGTTCGCAGCCTAGTAGATGAGTACAAACTCCATACAATTTGCGAAAGCGGCAACTGTCCCAACATGGGCGAATGTTGGGGAGCAGGCACAGCCACCTTTATGATACTAGGCAACGTCTGTACCAGAGCTTGTTCATTTTGTGCAGTTGCCACAGGACGACCACCCGAATACGACGAAGACGAACCCCGAAGAGTAGCCGAAGCTGTCAAGCTGATGGGAGTCAAACACTGTGTACTTACTTCAGTAAACAGAGATGAACTCAAAGACGGCGGAGCCGAAATATGGGCAGAAACCATCCGCCAAGTCCGTCAGTTATCCCCAGAGACGACAATGGAAACCCTCATACCCGACTTCAAAGCAAGGTGGGATGCGCTCTACACAGTCATCACCGAAAAACCCGAAGTAGTATCCCATAATATGGAAACGGTAAAACGACTTTACCGACTAGTTAGACCACAAGCAAAGTACGAAAGAAGCCTAGAACAAACCAAAAGAACCAAAGAATTTGGCTGTCGCACTAAATCTGGCATAATGTTGGGATTAGGAGAGAAAAAAGAAGAAGTGTTAGAAATAATGGACGATTTATTAGAAAATGGCTGTGATGTCTTAACTTTAGGGCAATATTTGCAGCCAACTAGACACCATTTACCAGTAGCAGAGTTTATTCATCCAGATATTTTTGATGAATATAGAGAGATTGGTATGGAAAAAGGTTTTGATTTTGTGGAGAGTGGACCTTTAGTGCGGTCTTCTTATCATGCCGAAAGACATATATAATCCCCTCAAAAAGCCGATATTTTAAAGAAATACATAAAAAAACAAGCATTATATAGGGGGCTTCTGTCATACTTTTGTTAAAATGCTTATTTAATCAGTAAGCATACTTTGCTTTTTAATACAAATTTTTATTTTTGTTTTTCAAATAAGACTCAAAATTAAATTTAAAATAAAATATATGAAAAAAGTATTATTACCTATCCTATTGTTTCTGACAGTAGCAGCAGTATGGGTGTTCAATGATACAGCAAAATCATCCGAAACATCCCAAGCACCTATTGCTGATGCAACAGAAGAAACAATTGAAAATACCAAGAAAAATCATCCTAAGCCCAATTTTGCTCAACTACTTGCTATTAGAGCCAACCAACATACTGGGAAAGTAGATCCTTTGGATGAAGCAAGAGAAAGAACTCAAGTTAAGCAAAAAATTGCTCAGAAAAGTAGTCAATTAGCAGATGATATTGAGTGGGAGGAGTTAGGTCCCAACAATGTTGGAGGAAGAACAAGGGCATTGATTATTGACAAAGATGATGACAAAATTCTGTATGCTGGAGGAGTAACAGGAGGTATCTTTAAATCTACGAATGCAGGTCAAGATTGGCGCTTACTTACAAGCTCTATTGATGCCGGTTGTGTATTTGTCTCTACTATGGTACAAGATGAAAATGGAGACATATACATAGGAACTGGTAGTGATTTTGAAGCAATTCCAGCAGGAGCTGGTGCAGAATCTGGTTCTGGTATCTACAAAACAACAGACGGTGGTGAAACTTATGAATTACTGCCTGGCACATCTGTTGATCCTAATGCCGCTGGAGATGGAGGCTGGGCAGTTATCAATCGTTTGGGAATACAACGCATTGATGGAAATGTCTATCTCTATGCTTGTACCAATAGTGGATTGCAAGTATCTTCTAATGGTGGACAGTCTTGGGCAACTGCTCAATTAGCAGTAGGAGGTAATGTGCCGGACTCACAAACGGCAGATGATGTAGCTGTTGCTAGTGATGGTACTGTGTATGCTTTTGTTGGTACAGGTTTATACAAAGCAGAGGACGGTGTTAACTTTACACGTATAGATGCTGGTGGAGATGCTGGTGGTAACTTGCCATTTATTCAAAACAATAGTAGGGTATTAATTTCTGTATCTGACTCTGATCCTAATTATGTATATGTAGCAGCAAGTAGTAACGGAGCCTTTGATAAAGTGTTGCAATCAAAAGATGGAGGTTTGGACTTTAACATAATTGGTGAAATTAGTGAGTCTTTTAATCCAACGATTGCTGGTTCAGGAGAATCTTTAGAACAGTGTTACTACGATTTTTGTCTTGATGTAGATCCTAATAATCCCGAAAAAATCTATTTTGGAGCAGTACGTTTGTGGACATGGTCTAATGCGGACGGGTGGACACAAGTAGAAAATTACTTTGGATCTCCTGAAAGCCCTAAATGGATACATGCTGACAAGCAAGGACTGTTTTATCACCCTACCAACTCGGATATTTTATATATTACTTCTGATGGAGGGGTTTCTAGAACTAATAATGCGAGTGAACCATATCCCGATTTTGAAACATTAAATAAGAACTACAATACTTACCAATGTTATTCTATTGGAGCAGGTCATGATGGTAGTGTACTAGCAGGATCACAAGATAATGGAAACCAACTTGTCAATTACAGTAATAATTCTTTTCAAGGTGCGCTTGATTTACCTTGGGGGGGAGATGGTGCTTATTCTGAAATATCAAACATGAATCCAAATGTCATGTTTGCTTCTAGTCAAAATGGTGCTTTAGCTCGTTCTACTAATGCAGGTTCTTCTTTTGGCTGTATTCTTTCGTATATTCCGAATGTTGCTGGTACGGCTGCTGATCCTGCAACGAGTAGTGGTGTAGAAGGTGAATGTAATGTAAATGGAGGATCATTGTTTACACATCCATTTGCTGTATGGGAAGATACTCGTTTATTCTATGAAATAACCACTTGGGAACCTGATGAAATTAACATGGTTCAAAATAGCAATGGTGATATGGTTCCTGAATTTGTTATAGATGGACAAGCATATGAAGTGACTCCAGGAGATGGTCCAACTGAAAACGTTGCTGGATTTATTGGAGATTTTGCTCAAATTGAGGCATACAATGATCAATTGTTTATTTTAACAACTGATCCTGATAAATATACTGATTTATTAGACAATGTTTATCTTGAGGAGGTTATTTATACTGGTTATGAAATCGACTTACTGAAAAAAGCCAATGATGATGGTACTTTTACTTACGAATTAGTTAATCATGGTTTTGTTATGAATCCAAATGACGATAGATTTATGCGTGCTAGATTTATTACAGGTTCTAATGCAGGAGATTTGTGGATGACAGAAGATGCTTTAAAGCCAAGTATCACGCCTAATTGGATAAACTTAACCAACTCGGCTAATATTCAAGGAGATAATAACGTGGCTCTAGGTAATGCTGTTACAGCATTTGATTTTAGTGCAGATGGCAATAGAATTGTAGTAGGTGGTCTCGGTGGAAATGTGATGGTGATTGATGGTTTGAATGGTACTGAACTTCCAACTGCCAAAAGACACTTCGCACCATTTGGCAGTCGTTATATTACAGATATTGCTATTGATCCAACAAACGAAGATAGAGTGGTATTCTCTTGTGGTAACTATGGTAATGATTCTTACGTTTTTGAATCTGAAGATGTAGATGCGGATTCTCCACTGTTTGTTTCTCGTCAAGGAAGTTTGCCTAAAGGTCCTGTTTATACAATCGAGATTATTGAAAAAGGTAAAGAAACAGCCGTTGGTAATGTAGATAAAGATGTATTGGTTGGTACTAAATGGGGAGTCTGGTATGCTGAAAAAGGAGATGATAGCTGGGAACCACAAATGAATGGTTTGGGGCAAGTGCCTGTGTACGAAATTCGTCAGGAGCCTATGGCTCGTACTCCAGAAAAGCCATCTGATAACTGGAATTGCTTTGTGGTCTATGCTGGAACACACGGTAGAGGAATGTTCCGTACAACTTCTTTGACAGATGAAAGTATTGATCCATCTGTTTATGAGTTGCCAGCGTTTGCGGTTGATCCTGATGCAACAACTAGTTTAGAAGGTCCTCTTTCTGATTTTGCTAATATCAAGGTTTATCCTAATCCTGTAGTCGATCAAGCAACTATTGAGTGTAACTTTACGCAAACAATGGATGACATTTATATCAATATCTTCGATATACAAGGTCGATTGATAGAAAGTAAATTCCAAGGCAGAATTACTGCTGGTAAACACACCTTTAGTATTAATAGTGGAGACCTGACACCAGGTAATTATGTGGTGGGCATTTTCTCTGAAAAAGAAGGAAAAAGAGTGGTTGAGAAGTTTATTGTCGCTCAATAAGCCTCACCCTTTTAATGATAAAAAACCCCTGTTCTCGTTGGAGAACAGGGGTTTTTTGATTTAGGAATGGAACAAAAATAAATGTTCATTTTCATCGTCAACATTTTCCAATCTATTTCGTTAAAAAGCCTCATCGTAGCCCTGCTATGATTACATTTTTTGCCTCATAGAGTTGAAAAATCTTTTTGCTGAGAAATGTTCATTTATTTCCTATCCATTCCTTATTATTGGTATTCGCTTTTAAAATTACTGAGTGCTGTAGGAACAGATTGCATCTGTTCTCACGAATGAACCACCATATTAATTTCTAATGCGTATATTTATATTCGTAAAAGCTCAAATGAATTAAGTGACTAAAGGTTGAGACCATTCCAAATAGCCCCGATAGTAGTGGTATCACCAAAGAGGGTTGGCAAAAGGGTTCGGGGGGCTTGGTGATAAGAACGGATAGCGGGACTTCCTATAGCGACGAAGTAATGAACCTTTCGCTCCTAGCCAAAAAAAGAATAGGATTA
>JAHDBB010000360.1 GCA_020630635.1 Chitinophagales bacterium | reverse complement strand
TATTCGTGTGGAAGCGTTGGCTTAGAAAAACGTTGGCAACACGAATAAGAACGGATAGCGGGACTTGCTAATACGACGAAGCACCCAAAAGTTCGCTCCAAAAAATAAAAAAGAAGAGAATAAATCCGCCCCATCTTATCGAAAAAAAGATGACTAAAAGCCCAAAAAAAGTCTAATACTATGACTTCCCTCCAAGAAAAAATTCCATCTTTGTTAGAAATAGTATAGAACCTATGTCATCCTTATTTCAAACTTACAATACACAAGTCGAACAGCTCAAACAGCAGTTGCAAACTCGAACAGAGACGTTGGAACGTCTAAAAGACTTGCATAATCTTGCTGATATATTGAGCGAAACAGATAAAGAAATTGCTTTGGAGTATGCTCATGAAGCCTTGAATTTATCCGAAGATTTAGAAGATACCATCCATGTTGGTAACTCTTGGAGAATATTATGTCGTTGTTATACAGGGCTTTATGATTTTGATAAAGCACATTTTTATGGTGAAAAAGCCGAAGCATTGTTTGAAAGCCTTGAGGATCAAGAATGGAATTTAGGAAAAAATCAGTTGGAATTGGGACGCATGTACTATTACAAGCGAGAATTTGAAAAAGCAGCTTCCAAATACAAAGCCGCCCAAGACAATTTTGATAGGGTAGGGGACACAGGGATGTACTTACAATGTTGTGGAGTATTGGGAATGTGTTTCTACAAATTAGGTAACTTTCATAGAGCCAAAGAATATTCCAACATGGGTTTGCAAAGAGATGACGGTGGGCGAACAAGAGGACATGCTACTTTGTACAATATGATGGGGGTATTGTATGTAAAACAAAATGCTTATAAAAAAGCACTGTATTATTATCAAAAAGCAGTCAATATTTGGGAAGAACAAGGGATGTATTATTGGACGACTTATGCTTACAATAATATGGGATTGGCGTATGAATCAACTCAAGAATATGACAAAGCCTTAGAGTATTTGTTCAAAAGCCTAAAAATGTTTAAGGAGCAAAAACATTATCATAATATTGCTTTATTAAACAACAACATTGGTGGAGTTTATAATCAAAAAGGAGAATTTGAAAAAGCGTTGGAACATATTGAAAGAGGGCTAAAATTGCGTCTTGAGAGAAATGATAAAGTAGGAGCTTCTTCTAGTTACTTGGGTCTTGCAGATGTTTATTTTAAAATGGACAAAGACTTTGATACCATTCATCAATATCTTGATCAGTCGCTTATTTTATTGGACGGAAGAGACGATGACATTCGATTGGAATGTTATGAATTATGTATCAAATTGTATGTCCGAGAAAATAATATTGAGGAGGCATTTAAATATCAAACAGCTTATCTTGAACTTAAAGACCTCATCACTGTCAAAAATATTCAAGAGTTGGAGCAGCGACATGAGATGATGTTGAAAGAAGCTGAAATTGAAAAGCTCAATGTACAACAAAAAATCCTAAAAGAACACAACAAAGAACTTCAAATATTTGCAGCCAAAGCAGGACATGATCTAAAAGCACCTTTGGCAACCATCCGAATGTATAATCATATCCTCAAAAGACAATTTAAAAAAGAAGACGAAAAACAAAATCTTGAATATTTGGACGTGATACAACAAGCAACCGAAAATATGTTTCAGTTGGTGGATGAGTTGATTAAATACACCCTTGCCAATGTTCAAAAAATAGAGCTAAATCCGATGGATGTCAATGTCTTGTTGAAAAAAATTGTATTGAATAATCTAAAAAGAGACATTGAAGCCAATCAAGCGATCATTTCTTATGAAGAGATGCCGATTGTAATGGCTAATAAAAGCTCTATTATCCAACTCTTCCAAAATATTTTAAGCAATGCCATCAAGTTTAGAAGCGACGATACACCACATATTAAAATAGATTTTGAAGAAACAGAAGACCACTTTATCACCATTAGTATTCAAGACAATGGAATCGGTATCAAAGATGAAGACCAAGAACATGTATTTGATTTATTCCAAAGAGGTCCGTTGAAAAGTGCCGTCAAAGGAAGCGGAATTGGATTGGCAACTTGCAAAAAATTAGTCGAAAAATTAGGAGGTAAAATCTGGGTTAAATCAGCATTGGATAAAGGAACGACTTTCTTCTTTTCTCTCAAAAAACATCAAGAGTAAAATCTATGAAAAAAATGGTCTGTATTGTTTTTGGTCTCTTGCTGATAAGCTCTAATGTATGGAGTCTTTGACACGATAATCCGCTCTCTATTCTATTTTTCATTTAATCAAATAACCATGAAAATAATCATATATCTTTTGTCTTTCCTGTTGATGTTTATCTCTATTAATTCTTATGCTCAAAGAAACATAGGTGGAATCCCTTATAGCCATAAGTTGGAATTTATAAATCAAAATATTAAGGATGAAATACCTGTTATTGAATTAACAAAACCCAATGTAGAAAAGGCCTTAAAAGAGGATGAAGGAAGTTGGAGATATAGATTTGCTTTAGGAATCCCTGTGAATTTAACGATGGAAAACGCTGGTAAATGGACAGTTTTAGAAAATGGAGATCGCATCTGGAGATTAAAGATTTATTCATCTGATGCAGTAAAACTTTTTTGTTCAATGGTAGATTTTTATTTACCAGAGGGGAGTACACTCTACTTTTATGATGGCAATCATCAACAAATAAGAGGCGGATTTTCTAGTCTGAACAACAGAGAAAGCAAGCAATTTATTTTTTCACCCATAAAAACTCAAGAATTTTATATTGAATATTATGAACCCAAAGAAAGTAGCAACAAAGCAAGTTTTACGATCGATAGAGTTTATTATGGATATAGATAAGAGAGAGATGATAAAATCTCACAAATACAATTGATGGTTATAACTACTCGGTATGTATAAATCGACTCACCCGATACGCTCCAAAAACACCATACCCATTCTCAACATTAGAATATACAAAAACAGGTTCACTAAATGGATCATCTCTGGACCATTCATGTTTTATACGAGAAGTTTTATAGAGATAAGAGTCTTTAGAATGCGATATTAATTCTACAAGTATTTCCGTACCAGCAATGACATTATCATAAACAATCAATTTGATATTGGCAGTATTTCCTTCAAATAGCCCATCTTCTAAAAAAATAGAAGACCCACTTCCCAAAGCATCCAAACCCAAAGGATCATTATATTCCAGATATATTTCTTGCCGAAAAGTATCCGTTACAATAACATCGCCTGGTACATAATCATTTAAGGTACTATCAAAATAATATTCATAATCAGCATAAATGACATCTGCATAAGCTCGGATTTCATAATAATTGTCCCCTACTGGATCACTAAATGATACATTCATAAACGCATTGTCAAGATATTCCCCTTCTTCTGTAAATACATTAGTAGTTTGTACCTCCTCAATCTCCACCAATGCAGGTACTGTAGTAGTTGCTTCTATATCCTCAAAACCCTCTGCGGATACCTCCAAACGATACGTTTTATCCACCTTTGCCACATTTTCAGAAGTAAAAAAAGCACCCTCTTTTTCTGTTTGTTCAAAACCCCAATTATCCCACACCTCAAATGAAAAATCATTCGGTGTCAACGTTTCCAAAAAATCATCATCTTCATAAAGACTCAATGTCGCATCTGTCACAAAATTAAATTCAGAAGGCTCCAATATATCTTGACTAATCGTCAATGCTGTTTGAAAAGTACTATCAGGAGAAAACAAACAATGCATCACCATTTTAGGAGTATGAGGAGGCAAGTCCACATCCACCGTTCTTTCACAACTGACCAAAAAAAGTACAACTACCATATAAAGAATATAACGAAACATAATTTGATTTTTTTATTGTTTTTTATAAGGAGCGAAAGGTTCCTCTTTCATCGTCACAGCAAGTCCCGCTATCCGTTCCTATGAATGCAGCCGAGTTTTAGGTAGCCAACACATTGCATTCATACCACTACTATCGGGGCTATTTGGGAAAGGTGAGAACACCTTAGAAATGAAAACGGGACGAAAGTGACGATGTGACGTGAGGGGACGTTTAACTTTTTGATAATCGACTGAATCAATGGATCGAAATAAAAATCACATAAGAACGGAAAGCGTCCCCTTACGTCCCTTTTTAAAACGTCCCATCGTCCCAAAGTTATTTGCTTTTTCGTATGCGACTATCGACTATCGACTATCGACCAATCTAAAACTTAAACGAATAAGCAAAAGAAGGAATAATTGGAAACAAACTCACCTGCTTAAAAACATAACTATCACGACTTTCAAAAGAAGTTGCCTCCCAATCCCGACTACGATAAATAAAAAATGGATTTCGACGATTATAAGTGTTATAAACAGAAAAACTCCAAGTCCGAGTACCCCATTTCTTTTCCTTATGAAAATTGATACCCAGATCTAGACGATGATACGCTCCCATCCTAAAACTATTTTTGCCTCCATATTCATAGACTTCCCTACTATAACCTATCTCATATCCATTCTCTCCCGAAGGATTACCTTCAAAAGGCGTATATTGAGCCGTAGGCAAAGTAATCGAATTACCCGTTCCATAGACAAAAGCGGCAGACAAATCAATACGATCATTCAACTGATGTACCATCGTCAAACTCAAATCATGCCTACGATCAAACTTATAAGGATATTTTTCGCCGAAGTTCACATCATCAAACTGTCGCAAAGTCCAAGAAAGCGTATAACCGAGCCATCCAGTAGTTTTGCCCTTCTTTTTTTGTAAGAAAAACTCACCACCATAAGACCAGCCCTGACCGACAGTCACCTTATTTTCCCAAGAGTCAGCCACCAGCACAAAACTAGCCCCTTCTCTATAAGTAATCAAATCATCCATTTTCTTATAGTAGCCTTCTACACTAATCTCATAATCATTTTTACCATTGAGTTTAAAATTATAAGCCAATCCAGCAGCCACTTGCCAAGAACGTTGAGGACCAACAATATCGGTAGGAGGAACCCATAAATCCGTCGGAAGACTCAAACCCGAAGTCGTCAACAAATGCAAGTACTGGGTCATTTGAGCATAAGACGCTTTGGCTGACCAGTTTTCATTAATCAGATAACGAGTCGAAAAACGAGGTTGAAGCGATTGATACGTTTTGCCTTTTACATTAAACATCGAAGCATGCAAGCCAAAGTTAGCCTTTAAACGAGAACTAATTTTAAAATCATCTTCTATATAAGTATAAAATTCTGTTGCATTAATTGTATTAGAACTAATCGTTGTATCCACTTCTGTACCTCCTGCATAATCTTCTGTAAGCGTTACCACACCAGGTTTAAAAGTATGATAGATACCATTCACTCCAAAACGAATGTAATGCTTAGGAGAAGGCACATAATCAAAATCTATTTTACCGCCCCAATCTGTAATATCAGAACCATACGCAAAGCTACTATTGTAATAATACTCATTCAACAACTGATCTTGATAGTATGTTTGATCGTTAAAAGTATCCTCATACTCCGTCTTAAAATCATATTTGGTATAAGTCAAAGTCGTATTAGCAAAAAGTTTGGGACTAAACTGGTGATTCCAACGCAAAGCCGAGATCAAGTTACCCCAGCCCAATCCAATATCTGTACTACTTTCATACTGTGAACGAAATCCATCGTCAGAATTATAATCTCCATCATAGCTATCACTCGAAGACCCTTTATCCCGTCCCTTATAAACACTCAAATACAACCGATCTTTTTCCGAGAACTTATGATTGATTTTCGCATTCAAATCATAAAAATAATATCCTGCTGAAGTATTAGTACCATTTTGTCTATTGGCATACCGAATAATAGGACGAGTCAACAAGTCTAAATAAGTCCGCCGACCCGACACAATAAAGGACGTTTTATCCTTAATGATCGGACCTTCCAATGTCAACTTAGAAGCAATCAAACTGATAGAACCTTCTCCATGAAATTCCTTCATATTTCCCTCTTTCATATTGATATTCAATACAGAAGAAAGTCGTCCACCATAACGAGCAGGATAGCCACCCTTTACCAAGTTGACATTCTTAATAGCATCTGCATTAAAGACCGAAAAGAAACCCGCTAAATGCGACACATTATACACAGGTACACCATCCAACAAAATCAAGTTTTGATCAGGACCACCGCCTCGCACATAAATCCCAGAACCTCCTTCACTTCCCGACTGTACACCAGGCAAAAGCTGAATCACTTTCAACACATCCACTTCACCAGCAAAAGCTGGCAAGCTTTTAATTTGTTTAAGCGGCACATCAATCGTACTCATCTGCGTTTTTTCTGCCAATTTTTCCGTTGCCTCCGCTTCCACCACAATTTCCTCCAACTCCAAAGAAGGCTGCAAGTAAAAATTGAGTGTCATATCTTTATCCAGTATCAAAGTTTTCGATTCACCCGTATAACCCAAATAAGAAGCCGACAACTCCACCTCACCAGCAGGCAACGTAATACTATAAAAACCATACGTATTACTAACGGTTCCCGCTGTTTGAGTCTTTTCAAAAACTGTCGCAGAAATCAATTTTTCCCCTGTCGAAGCATCCTCCAGATATCCACTAATCGTATATTTTTGTGCAAGCAAAGGAAGCGAGCCAAAATAAATCAATAATAAAACTAAAAATTTTGTTTTCATATAGGGAATGTCTTTAAAATTCTGTTGATACATTTTTAGTAACGATTAAAAAATAAGTCCAGCATTTGGGAAAAGAGATTTTGATT
>JAHDBB010000359.1:4490-6745 GCA_020630635.1 Chitinophagales bacterium | reverse complement strand
GACTATCGACTATCGACTATCGACTATCGACTATCGACTATCGACTATCGACTTACCTCCTCCTATAATTCCGTTTTTGCTTAAAAGTCCCATTCGCCATTTGCTCCTTTCGTCTCTTAAAAAACTCCTGTTTCCGTTTTTGTTTTTCCTTGTTCCACTCCTTCTTTTCGGCAGCCGTCATCGGCTTATCGGTTTGCGGAAAAGGATGATCATCCACCAACTCAATTTTCTGTTTAATCAACTTCTCAATATCTCGAATAAACGCATTTTCTTCAGGCTCACAAATCGAGATAGAGACTCCATCTTCACCCGCCCTTCCAGAACGTCCGATACGATGCACATACGTCTCAGCGATATTTGGAATATCATAGTTGATCACAAACTTCAACTTTTGAATATCAATCCCTCTCGCAGCAATATCAGTAGCCACCAACACCCGAATTTTCCCTGCCTTAAAATCTTTTAAAGCCCGTTGGCGTTGATTCTGTGCTTTATCCCCATGAATAGCGGCTGACTTAATCCGTTTTCGATATAAAAATTTAGCGATTCTATCTGCCCCTCTTTTCGTTCGAGAAAATAACAGAACTTGGTCGATTTTAGGATTTTTTAAAATATGAATCAACAAATCCTTTTTGCTTGTTCGATTGGTATAGTACAGATATTGTTGGATGGTTTCGGCTGTCGAAGAAACGGGACTGACTTCGACTTTTACAGGATTTTTAAGAATTTTCCTAGAAAGATCAACTATATTTTTAGGCATCGTTGCTGAAAAAAACAAAGACTGTCTTTTCTCTGGCAACAACTCCAAAAGTTTTCGGATGCTATGAATAAAACCCATATCCAACATCCGATCTGCCTCATCCAAAATAAATATCTTGATATGGTCTAAAGTAATATAACCTTGATCTATCAAATCTAATAAACGACCGGGAGTTGCGACTAAAATATGTACCCCTTTTTTTAATTGTCGAACCTGTGGTGCTTGATTAACCCCACCAAAAATGACCGCATGTTTGATCTTCGTATATTTACCATAAGCCTTGATATTTTCATCAATCTGTATGGCTAATTCCCTAGTGGGAGTCACTATCAATGCCCGAATTTTATCGTGATTACTTTTATCTCTTTGATTAATCAACTGTATCGTTGGAATGGCAAAAGCTGCCGTTTTCCCTGTTCCTGTTTGAGCGCACCCCAAGACATCTTTATTATTCAATACTAATGGAATCGCTTTTTCCTGTATCAAGGTGGGTTCCGTATAGTTTTTATCTTGAAGTGCTTTCAATATAGGAGCAATCAAATCCAAATCTTCAAATCTCATAACACACAAATTTTGTTCCCATATTAAGCGATAAAGCTGACGTGGGATAGTTTTAGTAACAATTAAAAAATAAGTCCAGTATTTGGGAAAAAGAGATTTTGCCTCAATGAGCGGTTCGACGTATCGACAAAAAACAGAATCATAGCAAGGCTACAATGAGGCTTTTTAACGAAATATTGGAGCCAAAGATCATTACCAAATGCGGAAGTTATTTTTTTCTTGTTACTTTTAATAGCCACAAATGTAACAATAATTTTCGACATAGTAATTGCATCACATTTCTACAGCTTGTACAATTGCCTCCAAAAACTCACCTGATTTATTCAAACGTAATCCGCATAAATGCTTCCCCATTCCAGCCCCACCATCAATATTCCATGAATGATCTTGTTTGTCGAACATTGGAAAATGACTGCTTGTTGGAGTATGTCCAAAAACTTGTACCTTCCCGATATTTTTGAGTGGTTTTCGGTTCCAAAGTACACTATTAGGATGCGCTTCCTCAAACGGATTTTCTATAAATGCAGAGATACCCGCATGGCTGATAAACACAGACTCATTTTCCCAATAAATAGGCATCGTTTCAAACCAAGTAACAGCTTCCTCAAAGTTTTGTTCACTTTTTTCGTATTGAATCAAGGTAGCCTCTCCACATTGGCGCATCCAATTATCATTTCGACCTTGTTGTTGATATACAATCGCCTCAAATTCATGATTTCCTTTTAAAAAGACGGTTTGATTGGGATGTTCCTTTTGGAGAAAGCGAGCATATTCTACGGCTTTGGGAGAGTTGGGTCCTCGATCTATCAAGTCACCTACTTGTACCAATATCTCCGAGTCAACATCCCAGTATTTTTCTACTAAGTTTTTAAAGGTATCATAATGACCATGAACATCGCCAATGCAAAAGAGGTTCATATTTGAAAGTTTTAAT
>JAHDBB010000359.1:0-4390 GCA_020630635.1 Chitinophagales bacterium | reverse complement strand
CTAAGAAGTACTTGCCAAAACCAACTAGACCTGATAGCAGTGGTATTGCTGTGTTGTGTGTTGGCGTGGGTTGTGGCGAGGCAGCAGCAATAAGAACGGATAGCAGGGAGACCCATTACGACGAAGCAATAAATGTTCTCTCCAAAAGAAAAAAACAAGAATATTTTACTTCATTCTTTAGGATGAAGTCCGTAACAGAACCGCAAGCCACCACTTATTTATTAGCCAACTGCCCACAAGCGGCATCAATATCCTTGCCCCGACTACGCCTTACCGTAACCCGTACATTTCGATCCAACAGAGTCTGCTGAAAAATCTCTAACTTTTTCTCCTTTGCCTTGTGCATTCCCGTACCTGCCACCGTATTGTACTCAATGATATTGACCTTACAAGGAACATGTTTACAAAAATCCGCCAACTCATGAGCATCTTGAATAGAATCATTGAAGTTGTTAAAAAGAATGTATTCAAAATAAATCCATCGCTTATTTCTTTCATAAAAATATTGCAATGCCTCTGCCAACATGTCCAAAGAATTTTGTTCATTGATTGGCATAATCTGATTGCGTTTAGTGTCATTGGCTGCATGTAAAGAAAGAGCCAAATTAAACTTTGCGCCATCATCCGCTAACTTCCGAATCATCTTGGCAATTCCTACCGTTGAAATCGTTAAGCGACGAGGCGACATATCCAAACCATCGGGAGCAGTCAATCGTTCCACCGACTTCATCACATTTTTATAATTCAACAAAGGCTCGCCCATTCCCATATAAACGATATTAGAAAGTGGCTGTTGATAATGCATTTCTGACTGTTCATTAAGCATCATCACTTGATCAAAAATCTCATCTGCATTTAGATTGCGAAGCCGATCCATTTGACCTGTCGCACAAAACTTGCAAGTCAAGCTACAACCCACTTGCGAAGAAACACAAGCCGTCATCCGATCATCGGCAGGAATCAAAACACCCTCAATCAAATGTCCATCGTGTAACCGAAAACGAGACTTAATTGTCCCATCCTTGCTTTTTTGAACCGTATCCACTTCAAGTGCATTGATCACAAATTGCTCCTTGAGTTGTTCCCTCAAATTTTTAGAAAGATTGGTCATTTCATCAAAAGACCTTACGCCTTTCAACCAAAGCCATTCATTGACCTGCTTTGCCCGAAACTTTTTTTCGCCCATCGCTTCAAACAAATCAATCAACTCATTTAAGCTAAATTGTCGAATATCTTTTTTTACCTTAGTTGCTACATTCATCACATTAAAAATAATTGAAGCACAAAATTAACCTTATTTAAACTTGAAAACAAATTATAAAAAATTATCCCACTGCTTTCATCTCTATATTATCCTCCAAAAAATCCACAACATCTTGTGCCGTTGGAACAGGAGCTTCCTCCATCAATACATGTCCCAAATCATCGTAAATAATCAGTTCAGAATTAGGAAGTGCATCTTTAAATCGAAAAGCATTTGCCAATGGAAGCCATTCGTCATGTTCGCCCCAAATAATCAAAGTTGGTGTTTTGATTTTAGGCAACAAAGGAATGTGATCTCGAAATTTTCCATTGACCAAACGATAAAAATTCTCCAAATGTCCTTCTCTCGAAAACAACTCATAATAACGATCAAATAAGGCTTGATTGATCTTTGTTTTATCATAGTAAACCTGACTCAAAAATCGTTTAAAAAGAGTTTTTGGGATATTGGTATAAGTTGCTACTTTGCCCAAGACAGGTGTACGTGCCATTTGAAAAGGAGTCGGCACACTTCGTCCGTCCATATATCCTGCTGCTGCCAAAAGAATCATTTTATCCACCAATTGAGGACGAGCCAAAGCCAATTCCCAAGCAAGCCATCCACCCAAAGAACTTCCAGCAATCGCACATGATCGAATACCCAAAATTTCCAAAAATCGTTGAAGATAATGCACATACACTTGAACGCCATTTTCACTAATCCAAGTAGGGGAGGGAGACAAGCCCAAGCCTGGCAAATCCAATCGAATGACTTGATAATGTTGTTTCAAAATATTTGTCCAAGCATCAAAAGTATGCAAGGAAGAAAACGCTCCATGAAGCAACAATAAAGGTTGTCCTTTTCCTTCGATTCGATAATGTACCAATGTTCCTTCAATCACCAAAAAGCGAGAAGCATCATTTGTGTATTTTTTTAAACAATCATCCATTTTGTCAGTTATAATGCAAGACCAATAATAATAAAATTTGTCTAATAATCAGTAAGTTTCTCGAAAAAATAGTATATTCATCAAATATTAAATTTTTTTATGAGGAGCGAATGGTTAAGTGCTTCGTCGTTACAGAAAGTCCTGCTATCCGTTCTTATCACCAAGCCACCCGAACCCCTTAGCCAACTCATTTTGGTGATACCACTACTATCAGGGCTAAGTCTTTGAGGTTAGAACCCTTTAGTAACTGAACCATTTTAGAATTTTGAAATTAAAAATTAGAATTTAATTCATTCAGGGCTATTTTTGAAAGGACACAACTTCTTAGTACTCGGAAAATGGGACGTAAGGTGACGATATTGTGACGTGAAGGGACGTTGGCTTTTCAATAAAACAAATCATTGAGCAGCATTGAAAACCCAGTTCCTGCATTCGTAGCAAAAAGCAAGAAATAAACTGAAACATCCCATCGTCCCCAAACCACGAAAAGAACCGAAACGTCCCCTTACGTCCCTTTTTAAAAAACGTCCCAAATTCATCATTTATCATTTACAATTTACAATTCCTCATGTCCGACCTCACCAAAACCACCATTGAAGACCCTCCAGAACCTTCCAACGGTTTAACAGAAGAATTGCGTCAAAACCAAAAAATTTACGATGCCTATTTCGAGTTAGAATTTGCCAGAGCCTTATCGGATCAAATCGCTGGTATCTTAGGCAAGTACTACTTTCGGGCAAAAATGGTCGGCTTTGAGGACGGTATTGACCAGCGCAATAACCCAGACCGACCACTCGTATATATCAGCAACCATTCAGGTATGTCCTTTCCTTGGGACGGCATGATGCTCTGCGCCATGTTCCTCAAACTCAACAACTATGAGCTAAAAAACGCTTTTCGCCCCATTGTCGCACCGATGCTTTCGATGTCCACCTTGATGAATCCTTACTTAGTCAAGGACTTTTGGAAACGAGCAGGAGCCGTAGATGCGACCTTCAAAAATTTTGAAACGATGCTCCATTATCAGGATGCCAACTTATTGGTTTATCCAGAAGGAGTACCAGGTATTGCGAAAGGTTTTAGTAAACGCTATCAACTTCAAAGATTTTCTTCTTCTTTTATGTACAACTGCATCAAGTACAAAACAGATGCGATCGTCTTAGTCACCGTCAATGGCGAATATCTTCATCCCCATTCCTATAATTTTGATTGGCTTAATAGATTGGTGAATAAGATAGGTATTCCTTTTTTCCCCATTAGTTGGGTGACATTCTTATTACCCTTTCAGCCTTGGCTTTTCTACTTTGCCTTTCCCGCCAAATTGACCTACGTTAGAACACGTCGTATCAAACCCTATGAAATGACCGATAAATCTGTCGAAGAACTTTCCAGAGATGAACTCCAAGACTTAGCCGAACAATGTCGTTTACAAGTACAGGAAGATTTAGATAAAGCTGTCGAAAAATATGGAAAAGAACCCTATTCTTTCAAAGAACATCTAAGCACCATTTTCAAAAACTTCCACCTATTTCCTTATACGATTCCACAAGCGTGGACTTTACTATTCAATGAATTTGAACAAGCTTATGACGAAAGCAAAAAAACAGGAAAACCCATCAATATGCGATTAGGTAGATTTTCGACTTTAAGGATTATCTTGCAACATCCTATCGTTTTATGTTATTTTATTCCTATTATTGGTTGGATACCAATACTCATCAAAGGTTATCGAGATAGTAAGATAGAATAGGACTTGTTGTTGGGATAATCGGACGTTTTTACAGTTCAGTTTTTGATTTTGGGGCGATGGGACGTTTTTAAAAAGGAACGTAAGGGGACGTTTCGGCTCTTTTCGTGGTTTGGGGACAAGGAGACGATTCGGTTTGTTCTGTGATTTTTGCCACGAATATACGAATTGGATTTTTTATTGTCCAATAGCTTGTTTTATTGAAAAGGTAATGTCCCTTCACGTCACATCGTCCCCTTACGTCCCATTTTTCTGGTACTAAGAAACCCCTACCAAATCCACCTAGCCCCGATAGCAGTGGTATGCTAAATGCAGCCTTAGCCAAAAGGTTTTGCGAGGCTTTTAGCATAAGAACGAATAGCGGGACTTTCCAATACGACGAAGCACCCAACCCTTCGCTCCTAAAAAAGAAAGAAAGAACGTATTACTTCATTCTTTAGGATGAAGCCAC
>JAHDBB010000358.1 GCA_020630635.1 Chitinophagales bacterium | reverse complement strand
CTCAATTACTGGTAGCGGGGCGTTGGCTTTGCGAGAGGAACGTATGATTGAGCAAGATTTTACTTCGGGGTTGCCCAGACATTTTTATCGACTGAAAAATGAAGGTCCGTCTGGCGAAGACAAGGAAACGAACAGTCAAAATACACAGAAAATGGTTTACAAAACACCTCACAAAAAATACTGTTTTAATCCAAAATTCACGTGAGACTTAACAACCTCATGTCTTCTACACTCGTAAATATACCGTCTTCCTTTTCATTGAAAATAATATATTGTTTTTATAATTAATTTTTAATAATCTGTTTATTAGATTATTAGCATTCTAACGAAAATTTAGCGGACGTTAATCAAACGGTTAATTCTAATTTTAAGTTCCTAAAAAATATTTTAACTATCTAAAATAAGCTAACTTTGCACCCCAATCAAAAAAATAATAACTATGCTTTAGCGTCTTTACCAAATAAATAGCCAATGTATCAGCAGCAAAGATACATCTATCCCCCACATTATTATTTAACAAAAACAACTGGACATGCTAGATAAACTAGAAGCCATCAAAAACCGTTGGTTAGACGTAGAACAGCAATTGAGCGATCCTGGAACGGTCAAAGACATGACTAAATTTACCAAACTTAACAAAGAATACAAGGATTTAGGCGAGATTGTCAAGGCTTATGAAGAATATAAAAATATATTGAGTAATATCGACAACAACAAGGATATTATCAAAACAGACGATGACCCTGAAATGAAAGACCTTGCCAAAGCCGAGTTGGATGGGTTGGAAAGTCGTAAAAAAGAAATGGACGAGGAAATCAAAATGTTGTTGATTCCCAAAGATCCTGAAGACAGTAAAAATGCCATTTTAGAAATTCGGGCTGGAACAGGTGGAGATGAAGCAGGGATTTTTGCAGGCGATCTTTTCCGTATGTATACCAAATACATTGATTCCAAAGGCTGGAAGATGTCGCTCATCACTCAAAATGAAAGCAGTTCTGGTGGCTACAAGGAAATTTCCATTGAGGTGACAGGCAGTAATGTATATGGAGACCTCAAATACGAGTCAGGTGTTCATCGAGTGCAGCGAGTTCCCAAGACTGAATCACAAGGACGAGTACATACTTCAGCCGCTACGGTTGCCGTGTTACCCGAAGCCGAAGAAGTTGATATAAAGATCAATCCAGCCGATATTCGCACCGATACTTATCGTTCATCAGGGGCAGGAGGGCAGCACGTCAATAAGACCGAATCAGCCGTCCGTTTGACCCATATTCCAACGGGGATTGTTGCCGAAAGCCAAGAAAGTCGTCAACAATTGCGAAATCGTGAAATTGCCATGAACCATCTTCGTACCAAAATTTACGAGATGGAGTACAAAAAGCATATGGATGCAATCGCTAGGAAACGTAAAACATTGGTTTCAACAGGAGACCGTTCTGCCAAGATTCGTACCTACAATTATCCACAAGGGCGAGTCACCGATCATCGCATTGGGTTGACACTTTATAATTTAGATGGCATTATTGGAGGCGATATTCAAAACATCATTGACCAATTAAAGGTCGCTGAAAATGCCGAAAAGCTTAAAGCAGGTGAAAGTTACTAAAGCGATAATGAATGAGGTTATAAGCAAGTAGATTTTTAGGAGCGAAAGGTCCGATACTTCGTCGCAATAGAAAGTCCCGCTATCCGTTCTTATTCGTGTCGCCAACGTTTTTTGAAGCCAACGCTTCGACACGAATACCACTCCTATCGGGGCTAGTTGGTTGAGGACAGCACCCAAAAGTCACTCGTCACCAGTCACTTATCACTCGTCACCAGTCACTCGTCACCAGTCACTTGTCACCAGTCACTCGTCACTTATCACTCGTCACCAGTCACTTGTCACTCGTCACCAGTCACTTGTCACCAGCCACTCGTCACCAGTCACTCGTCACCAGTCACTCGTCACCAAGAAAAAAAACACCAAATATAAATATCAAATAAATGGAAACAGTTAGCAATTTAGCAAAACCCAAAACTTCTTATCCCAAAGAAAAAATCAAAGTTCTTCTACTCGAAAGCATCCATACTGATGCAAAAGCCACTTTCGCAAAATATGGCTACGAGAATGTCACGATTCTTTCTCACGCCTTACAAGAAGAGGAACTCATCGAAGCATTAAAAGACGTTCACATGGTGGGTATTCGTTCCAAGACCCAAATGACTCGAAAAGTAATCGAAGCCTTAGTAGAGATGGACAGTCCATTAAGAGCGATAGGATGTTTTTGTATTGGAACCAACCAAGTAGATTTAGTAGCTGCCGAAGAAAATGGTATTGCTGTTTTCAACTCACCACACTCCAACACCCGTTCAGTTGCCGAGTTGGTCATTGCCGAATGCGTGATGTTGATGCGTAAAATCCCTGCACGTAATGCGGCAGCCCACGAAGGAAGATGGCTGAAAGATGCAGACCAAAGCAATGAATTAAGAGGAAAGACTTTAGGCATCATCGGATATGGAAATATTGGATCACAAGTTTCCATCTTAGCAGAAGCATTGGGTATGAAAGTCTTGTACTACGATGTAGCTCCTAAATTACCGTTGGGCAACGCCACATCCTTAGATTCAATGGACGAGATTTTGGAGAACTCTGATATTATCAGCTTGCATGTTCCAGCGGAAGAAGGGACCAAAAACTTATTCAGTGCCGAAGTAATTGCCAAAATCCGAAAAGGAACCATCCTTTTAAATCTAAGTCGTGGGAATGTCGTCGATATTGAGGCATTGAAAGCGGCTTTAGAGTCAGGACAATTGAGAGGAGCAGCTATAGATGTATTTCCTTGGGAACCCAAGTCTAAAAATGAGCCTTTTACCACGCCATTACAGGGAGTCGAAAACGTGATCTTAACCCCCCATATCGGAGGTTCAACTCAAGAAGCGCAGGAAAACATTGGAAAGGATGTTGCCATCAAGTTATCAAATTATATGGATACTGGTAGAACAGTTGGTTGTATCACGGTCCCAGAATTGAACTTGCCACAACACAGTGATAAAAGTACGCACCGAGTACTGCACATCCACAAAAATGTACCAGGCGTTTTGAATGCCATTAACACGGCTTTAGCCGACATCAATATCTTAGGACAATTTCTAAAAACCACCACCAATATCGGTTATGTTGTGATTGATGTGGAGGCAAAAGCGTCTAAGGAAGCATTGAGAGACCTTCGTAAAGTTCCTAATACGATTGAAGTACGAGTGCTTTACTAGACAACAAAATGGGAACAAATAGCATCTGTTCTCACTTATGAACGGTAAAAAATACTAAAATGGAACGGCTAGTTTTCGCTAGCCGTTCTTTTTTTGTCCCATTGCAAAGGTAGAGACCATGAAAAATAGCCCCGATAGAAGTGGTATTCGTGTGAAGCGTTGGCTTCAAAAAACGTTGGCAACACGAATAAGAACGGATAGCGGGACTTTCCGTAACGATGGAAGATAATCCCCTCGCTCCAAATAAAAGAGCAGCCAAAAATCGAACCGAAAAAATCCTACAAATCCTGATTCTAATTGTATGAGGAAAAATTCACCAATGAACCAAAACATCCCCTCGCCCCAAAACCAAGCAATGAACCACAATGTCCCTTCGTCCCAATTAAAATAAAGTCCTACCTTTGACGAAAACCCTTATATTTGCAGAAAAGATAAGCAATTGTTCAACTAAAATGCGTGCTAATACGTCTTTACAATATGAAACACTTTACTGCCATTTTATTAAGTTTGATGTTACTCACCTTCTTCGCTTGTAATAGATCAGATGGAGAAGTGACATTAAGGATCGCAGGTCAATTTCAAGAAAAGGACTTTGCTTTGAATACTCCTTATACCTCTTCGTCAGGACAGTATATGGAATTTATAGATTTTAAGTTTTACCTTTCCAATATTGTTTTGATTGATGAAAAAGATGAGGAAGTAGAACTATCAGAAGTCATTTTGTATAAGTTCAAAACACCTGAAAATATCCAAGCCGCTGTACCATCAGGAACCTACAAAGCCATTCGTTTTGACATTGGATTAAACGAAGATCTCAACGCTTCTGACCCCAATACTTTTGAAGTTGAACACCCTTTGAGTTATGCACACAATACCCATTGGGATTGGGCTTCCATGTATCGTTTTGTGATGATGGACGGGCGAGTAGATACTACACAAGCAGATAATTTTGCAAAGACCTTTTCTTATCATACAGGCTTCGATGATTTGTGGAGAACGACGACCATCGAACAAGAATTTACTGTGTCAGAAGAAGAGAATACCAACCTAGTTTTGAATTTACAAATAGACCAAATTTTCAATGGTTCTAAACCTGTCGATGTCTTTGAAGAAAATGTAAGTCACAGTTTAACAGATATTGCTACTCGTCTTTCTGATAATTTTGTAGAGTCCCTATCCCTAGAAGTTCAATAATCTTAAACGCATGAAAAACACTCTTGCTTATCTTTTGTTACTTTGTTTATTGATACTATTTAATGCTTGTGATGAAACCAATCCAGAAGCCAATATTACCTTTCAGCATTTGGTCAATGGAACAGCATTAGACTTTGACAGCGAATATCAATTGGGAACCAACAACACGCCCATCAATTTGGACATTGCACAGTTTTACATCCACAATATTCGCTTATCAAGAGCCGACGGAGGCGAAGAACTTTTTGACGAATATCATTTGATTACACCAACCAATAGCAATATCAATTTGGGAGAAATAGAGGAGGGGGAATACACCACTATCAAATTTGATGTAGGCGTAGATTCGAGTAACAATCACATCGACCCTAGTATATTGGATGCTTCTGATCCATTGGCAGTTCAAGTACCTTCCATGCATTGGAGTTCGACCGCAGGTTATAAGTTTTTGAGAATAGATGGTACGTATGATAGTGATGAAGATGGTATGGTGACAGATACCGATACAACTTTTTTGCTACATTTGGGATTAGACAGCTATGTCCGAGAAGCCACCGTTTCTTATCCTTTTGAAGCCGTTACGAATGAAGTCAACGATTTAACAATCAAGGTTGATTATGCTGCTTTATTTGATTACAATATCGAAGAAAAACCAGAAGTACGGACAGGCATGGCAAATGATTTTCACAATAGCATCGTCAATAGAGTGCCAGCGATTTTTAGTAAATAAAATAATAGGGGCATAAAAGTGATGATGTGATGTAAGGAGGCTTTATATTTTTGTTATAAAAACTCGTCACCAGTCACCAGTCACCTCTAAACATTCGTAGCAAAAAATCACATAAAAAATAGGCAAAAATGAAAAAATGGGCATTGATATTTTTACTAAGCTTTAGTTGCATTTATATCATTTCATGCAATGGAGATGATGACATGGACGATGACGACATGATGATGACCAATGACACAACTTATACCCAAACCCCTTATGAGTTTGATATTCCAGAAGGATTTCCACAACCTGTCATTCCTACGGATAATCCTGTTACCCAAGAAGGCGTACAGTTGGGAAGAATGCTTTTTTACGATCCCATTTTATCAGGCGACAGCACCATGTCATGTGCCACTTGTCACCGTCAAGAAAATGCCTTTGCGACCAACAATATAGTTGAGTTTGGAATTGATGGTATTGCAGGTACACGAAATTCGATGCCCTTATTCAACTTAGCCTATGGATTAAATCCCTTATTCACTTGGGATGGCGCACGCAATACCTTAGAAGAACAAGCCACAGAACCCATTGCCAATCCCATTGAGTTACACCAATCTTTAGAAGAAGCAGTTGCTCGTTTAGAAGCCCATGAAGATTATCCCTTGCTTTTTAGAAAAGCCTTCAATGCTGATCCAAGCGAAGAATATATCGCTAAGGCTATGTCTCAATTTATGAGAACGATGGTTTCTGCCAATTCCAAATACGACAAAGCCATTACCAATGGTTCGGGGGTTTTCTTTGACGAGCAAGAAATCAAAGGTCGAGATTTATTCTTTTTAGAGACGGGAATGAATGGAGAAGTAGAGTGCATTCATTGTCATGGAGGACGTTTATTTACCGAGTTCACATTCAAAAACAATGGCTTAGACGATGTAACAGACATTAGCCAATTTACGGATCCAGGATTGGGAGGCGTTACAGGATTGGATCAAGATTACGGTTTATTCAAAGTTCCTTCTCTTCGCAATATTGCTTTGACAGCTCCATATATGCACGATGGTCGTTTTGCCACTTTAGAAGAAGTCATAGATCATTATTCGGAAGGCATTCATTATTCACCGACCATTTCCACCGAGTTGGGAAGCGTTCACACAACAGGCGAAAATATCAATTTGACTCCAGAACAAAAAGCGGATATTCTAAAGTTTTTACACACTTTGACCGATACCACTTTCATCAATGATCCACAATTTAGCAATCCTTTTGAGTAGTTTTTAGGAGCGAACGTTTGGTCGCTTCGTCGGCTTGGAAAGTCCCGCTATCCGTTACTATGAATGCAGCCAATTTTTGTGAAGCCAACGCATTTACATTCATACCACTACTATCGGGGCTAGTTGGTTGAGGTCTGGACTTCTTAGTATCAGAAGTTGTGACGAAGGGACGATGTGACGTGAGGGGACGATTGGTGAGTCATTAGTCGAAAACTTAGCACAAAAAGAACCGAAACGTCCCCTTACGTCTCTTTTTAAAACGTCTCGTCGTCCCAAAATTGAAAATATTTGTAACCCCAAGAATTCTTTTTTCGTTT